>JABMRB010000405.1 GCA_013202865.1 Candidatus Nealsoniibacteriota bacterium
GTGGAACCAGAGGTAGGGCCCCCGCAGCCAGGATCGCGTGGCGGCCAGATCGAGCCGTCGCAGTAGCTTCCGCTGGCGGCGGTCGCAGCCGAGACGCATTTCCCTCAGCGAAACCAGCGCGAGGTTACCGAGCAGTTGCGTCGTGGTCTTTGTGTCGCTGCAATGAAACGGTGCCCCGTCGAGATAGTCCTCGAAGAGCAGGGCGACCGCTTGCCGCGTCGGATCTGGGGCACCGCTGCGCTTTGCCCCAGCCACCCCGGTGCCCACGGCGTTGCTTTCCCCGATGGCCTCCTCCGGCTCGATCACGCGGCGGTGGAGGATCTCGCGGTGCTGCTGTGCGAAGCGGCGTTTCAGCCGCTTGGTCGCCGTGATGTACTGTGCCTCGGCCACCTGGTTGCAAAAGTCGGTGGCCTCGCCGGCGATTTGTCTAAACCAGAGCCCAAGCAGCAACGGTATCAAACACAACAGGCCGAGCACGATCAGCGGCGCACCGATCATCTGTTTCAGTCCGCGGGAGACCGCATTGACCTGTTCGGGAAACGGGAGCAAGTCGGCCACCGTCGTAACGAGCAGAAAGAGCGAACCGATCAGCAGCAGGCGCCGGGCAGGCCGGGCCGTGCTTCTGACCATCCAATCGCCGATCGAGTCGACCAACTGCGGTGCGGTCAGCGTGCCGTACAGATCGGCTATCCAGTAGAGCCGGTCGAGCCAGTGGTTCAGCACCGAGCCGAAGCGGTTGGCCACTTGGGCCGTCGCACCGTAGGGGCTCGAACGTCGTCCGGCCGATACGAGGTCGCGGATCAGCGGCAATCGCCGAACGGCAAAGACGTCGAACGCCCGACACCACCGGGCAACGCTTTGGGCCAGCGCGCGGCCGATGCGGTCGGAGATGCCCGCCGGAGTGGCTGCCAGCAGCCGGGCGATCACGCCTTCGAGCGGGATCTCGCGCGTGGTCGACGTCTCGCTACGCACCGTCGGCGTGACCATGCCCACTTGCGGTGCGGAGAGCATGGCCGTGAGGTCGTCGATCCGCGCGCGGACCAGTCGCGAGCGGGCCGTCGGCGGAAGCTCGGCCACTGCCTCGGATGCCCGATAGAAGAAACGCTCGCGCAGCGACGCCAGGACCGTACGATAGGCCGGCTGCTGCAATTCGACGGCCGCCCGATCGAACAGCACCAGATTGCGGTTCAACAGCGGGGCCACGCGGCGGACCAGCCGGTCGGACGTCTGCATGACGAATGCCGCCAGTCTTGCCACGCGAATCAGCGGGCGGGCGAACCGCAGGAATCGGATCATCCGCGGCAGGCGGAACAGCCGCAGCAGGACGATCGTTTCGGCCGCCTCGACGCTTGCCAGCCCGTCCTTGCTCAGCACCATGTACATGATGAACCCGAACGGGATCGACGGCACGAGCATGGTAACCCAGTTGCGTCGCAGGAAGAGTTGCCGAGGCCGGGCGAGGTTCATCTTCAGCGCGAATTCCCCCAGGAAGATCATACAGATCGCCAGATCGGCCCAGGCCATGAAGGCTTCGACCCGGTTGCTGCCGGGCCAATGGTTGCGTTCGTACTGCACCAGCGGCGTCTCGACGACGAGCATCGCGACGAACAGGATCAGCAGCACGAGGATCAGCCGTTCGAGTGCGGCGACGGCACGGCGGCCGAAGAGCCCTTCCATCCGCCAGTTCAGGCGTCGCTCCTGGAGTTCGCCGGCCAGCGCTTTGCGGCGGCGACGCAGCCGGCGTTGGAGCCGTTTCTGCTGCGGGCCAGCGTGTGTCTTGACGGTCGTCATGCAAGTGGCCGCGTCTTCGGAGATGATCTCCAGGGCGCGGATCGCCTCGTTCGGCGGCAGGTCTTCCATGAACGTCAGCGACTCGCCGGCGGCGTCGGCCAGGTCGTCGGCCGCGCGACGGAGCGCTTTCTGCTGCTGCTCGCGCGGCAACTCGGCAACGAGTTGCTGCCAATGCTCGACCGCTTCGGCGCGATATTGCTCGACGCGTTGCTGAAGTTCTTCGGCAAAGGCCCCCTTAGGACGCATCATCAGCCGGCTGGCTGCCTGCCAGGCGACGTACCAGTCCGTCAGGTTGCCGGGCCGATCCCGCCCAAGCAGTGCTTCGGCCTGACGTCCCAACGCGGTGCTCCGAAGCCGCCGGGCCGACTGCCGCAACGCTTCCGAGACCGACGCCGCAGAGTCCTCCTGCCAGGTGGTCATCTGCCGCTGGAGCGATTCTTGTTCGAGCAACACGCGCCCGGTGAAATCGATGCCGCGGCGGCCGTCCAACAACGCCACCAGCGTGCCGAGCCAGTGGACGTCGTCGCGAAAGCACTCCACGGCAAAGGCGACCGTCTCGGGCGCAATCGTGTGGTCGCCCAGCAGACGGGCCAGATAGGCGTCGTCCTCAGCCAGCCGCCGGGTGACGTGTTCGACGCGTTGCGGATCCGGCGCGGCGTCTCCGTCAACCGTCTCAGCCAGTCGCCGATGGCAGACGTTCTCGGCCGCGGCCAACAGCCCCAGCAGCCGGCGTCGCGCGGCGGCGTCCGGGTCGGTTCGATCCCAAGTCCGCCGCAGGAAGATGCCCTCGCGCACGATCGCCAGGCAAGCGAAGGGGTCGTTAGGTGGGGCGTCAATGAACCGTTCCGCCCGGTTGCACCAGGCGGCGGTTTGTTCGTCGAGTTTCTCTTTTGGAGCGTCATTCATCGGTGGGACGGTGGAAGGTAGTGACCACGGTGCGGGGTTTACCACCTGTATTAACTGCCCGACTCGGCTTCACGATCACTGCGGTTCGGCAAGTCCCCGCAGGACATGGGCAACCGCCACGCAGCATTCGGGAAACTTTCCTCGGGAATCCCGCTGCAGAAAGCCGGCTGCCAGCTTGCGGATCTCGCCGGACGACAGATCGTCGATTCCATCCAACGCACCGTCGATCGCGCCTCGCCGCAGTGCGCGCAACCGGTCGATGTCCAGGCCCAGCTTCCTGATCGTTGTACGAGCGGCCCGATCGTCGGCAATCGCCGGAAAGACGTTCCCGTATGCCGTGAAGCGAAAGCGTTTCTCGCAGTCCTCCTGCAAGGGAGAAACCATCAACTTCTTCTCGTACCAATCCTCTTTGAGCGTTCCGCAGTGCCGCGGTTCCTTCGGCGGCAAGTCGCGTTGACACGACACCAGCATGTTGCCGTAGTCGAGCGCGAGACGTTCGGGCGACTTGCTTTGTGGGTGCAGGTGCTCGATATGGCTGTCTTCTTCCTTGACTCTCGCCAGGCAATAGCAGCAAAGCCAGCCCTGCTCATCCACGAGTTGTCGGTGCAGTTTGCGTTTCTTCTCTCCCGGCAGATCCTTGAACGTCGGCTCCCACTCGTCGTTGGCCCTGGCCTTGTATTGCGACAATACCTCGGGTTCCGCCCCTTTGTTGATGTACTTCATCGAGCCAGGATCTCCTTGCGGCGAATCATGGCGTCCGCCTTGGCGAGTTCGGGGTCGGAGCCGATCTTGCCGCGTAGCTTCTCCAGCCGGTCGGTTGCGGCTTCGATGTTTCCGTCCTCGATTGCTCGAAACAGTCTCCGCAAGGCGGTCTTGACGAGTTGTGGTCTTTCCGAAACGGCCATGATGTCCTCGAGAATCCGATTGGTATCCAGGCCGTATGCGCTGTCCGGACGCACGATGCGCACGTCGTGTTCCGATCGTTGCAGGCTCATGATGCATTCGGATGGCACTTCGCTGACAACCTGCGGTGAATGGGTCGTCAGCACGAACTGGCAATTTGGGAAGACGCGAGTCAGGCAGCCGATTACGTCACGTTGCCAGGATGGATGGAGATGAAGGTCGATCTCGTCTATCAACACTACCGCTTTCCCTTTCAAGGGATCAGTCAGTGACGGATTCGCAATGGCCAAGCGGCGGGCCAAATCCCCTGTCATGGCGAGCAAACACTTCTCCCCGTCGGAGAGTTGGTCGACGATCAACTCCTCTTCATCCTTCAAGAGTGTCATCCGCAAGGGGGAACGTTGCACTCGCAAGTCCTCGAAGTCAGGCAACAGGCCCTCAATCGCCCGCCTAACTGCCTGAAGCTGTCGGTCACGGTACTTTCGTTTTCGAGGCCGCAGACGGGTCTCGTTCTCGAGGTCTTCACGTCCGCGGAACCACTCAAAGAAGATCCGAAAGTCGTTCCGCGCGCCCGTGAGCGCCTGGTCGTAGGCCGAGAGGCGGTCAAATTCATGGCGTCGCCGAATCCGCAACGGAATGTCCAGTACGGCTCGGTTGACCGGATAGTACACGGCCAGTGGGAGACTCGCCTTGCTGTCGGATTCGATTTCCGATTGGATTTGACCGGCGATACGCTTCAACTGGTCGAAGTTGCTGATGAACTGCCCCTTCCGCCGACCACTGCGGGTTTTGGTGAAGTACCAGCCTACCGATTCGTCGTCAACGAGGACTTCAATCTCGTTTTTCGTTTGGGATCGGCCGTTGGTTATGTCGTGCGTCGAGTAGAATCGCCCGGTTCCGCTCGTCGAACGGATGCGTCCGACCAACCGCGAAAGCATGATAGCCAAGCAGTCCAGTATCGCCGATTTGCCGGACCCGTTGATGCCGACAAAGACGTTCGTTCGTGGGTGGAAAGAGATCTCCAACTCAGCTATTCCACGAAAGTCGATGATGCTCAGGGTCTTGAGTTCCATGGCCTCTTGCTCCGGGATGATCGATCCGCCCCATTCCCTCCATTCTACCACAGCAACCGAACAGCGAAAACCCGAACCTAGTATACACACTCCTTCGCCGCCTCCGCAAACACACGCAGATTCTCCGGCGGGGCGTCGAAGAAGTGGTCCGACGCCGACATGACGTAGCTGCCGTCGCGGCCGAAACCCTCGAATAGGCGGCGAACCTCCGTGCGGATCGCGTCGGCTGTGCCGGACGTCAATACGTTGAACTGGTCCATGCCGCCGATCATGGTCACTCGGCCGGCGAAGGCGTCGCGGACGGCCGAGGGCTCGGTGATATTGCCGCCGCAGCCGGGTGGGGTGAGCGTCTCCGAGGCGTCGCACTCGTTCTCGACGATCAAATCCAGGATGTTCATCATCCCGCCGCACGTGTGATAGGTCGTCTTCAGGCCGAGTTCGCGAACCGCCCGATGGATCTGCCGGTCGTAGGGCAGGCAGAACTCGCGGTGCAGCTTGGGCGAGATCACCGTGTCGCTGGACGACCCGCCGCCGGTCTCGATCAAATCGAACTTCGTGCCGGCAAGCGACTGCTCGACGAAACGGAGCTTCTTCTCAACCAACACCTGCATCAGCCGGTGGACCCAGTCGGGGTTGTCGTACGTTGCCATAATCAACTCCTGCACGTCCATCAGGCAGCAGCCGTGTTGCCAGCAGCCGGCCTGATCGCCCCAGACAAACCCCCGCAGGATGCCGGCGCCGCCGATGCGGTCGTACTCCCGGGTGATGTTCTCCCGATCGAGCGTGGCCACGGGCATGTACTTCTCGATCAAGTCGAGATTCCGCTCTCGCTCGGTGGCGTCGGACGAGTCGATCAGGTACTCGGTAATCCAGGTCGTCGTCCGGTCGGCGCCCGTCTTGTAGGTCAGTTCGCCCTCGGGCGTGACGATTCGGTGGTGGACGAGCTTGTCGTTCGGATCGGACTTGACGATCGTGATCTCGTCGCGCCACTGGTCGGTCTGCACGGCGTACTTCTCGGCGTCGGGGATCCAATACTGGCCCATGGCCTCGAAATACTGGATCGAGGCGTCCATGCCGGTCGCCTTGAAGGCGTCCAACGGGTCCGCGCCGCCCATGTATTCGTCGAGGTGATACTGTTGCCACTGGTGGATCGTCACCGGCAGGCGGTCGGGTTTCTCGCGGTTCAGGGCCAGGAGCATACGTTCCTTGGGCGTCATCGGATTGTTCCTCGCAACGGGTGGGACGAAGGGCTGCCATGCACTATGCGGGATAAGTCGTCTGGAATTCTAAAACAGTGTCTTTTCAGGGGTGTTGACCATGTTTGGCCGCCCGGATATACTTGTTTGACACCTGTTGTGACACCCGCACAGCTAAATGGGAGGCCGGCACCGTGCCCAATTCTACCACGAAACCGGCGAAGCCATACCCGGGCTTCCCGCTGTTCCCCCACGCCACCCGTAGGTGGGCGAAGAAGATTCGGGGAAGGCTTGTCTACTTTGGCCCGTGGGACGACCCCGATGCGGCGCTGCAGAAATATCTTGACCAACGGGACGATTTGCACGCCGGTCGGACACCCCGGGACCGGACCGACGGGCTGACCGTCCGCGACTTGGTCAACCAATTCTTAACGTTCAAGCGGCAGCAGGTGGAGGCCAACGAAATCAAGCCTCGCACGTTTTCCGATTATCACGATGCGTGTGGCCGCGTGGTGAAAGCGTTCGGGCGCGCTCGGGCGGTGGCTGACCTGGGCGCCGATGACTTCCAACGGCTTAACGCGATTTTCGCCAAGACGCTCGGCCCGGCCAGCCGGCGCTTGCGGATTCAGCAGGTCCGCAGCCTGTTCAAGTACGGGGAGGATTCCGGCCTGATTACACAGCGGGTACTCTTTGGCCCTGGGTTCAAGCTTCCGCCGAAGCGATTGCTGCGCAAAGCCCGGCAAGCCAATGGGCCGAAGATGTTTGAGGCCGACGAGATTAAGACGTTACTGGAGGCCAGCAGCGGCCCGTTACGGGCCATGATTCTGTTAGGAATCAATTGTGGGTTCGGCAACTACGATTGTGCCACACTGCCACTGAGGGCCCTAGATTTGGACGGTGGATGGGTCGAGCACCCGCGGCCGAAGACTGGGGCAGAGCGGCGGTGCCGGTTGTGGCCGGAGACGGTCGCCGCATTGCGGAAGGCAATAGCCCAGCGGCCGAAGGAGAAGGAAGAGAAGTGGTCGCGTCTGGTGTTCCTTACAGAGCTAGGCAATGCGTGGGCGACGGATACTCCGAATGCGTGGAGAGACAGCGTGACCGAGGCGTTCCGCATTTTGTCGAAAGTGGCGGGACTCTGGAAACACGGCCGTGGTTTCTACGCCCTTCGCCACACCTTCGAGACGATCGGCGGCGAGTCGATCGATCA
>JABMRB010000406.1 GCA_013202865.1 Candidatus Nealsoniibacteriota bacterium
CTTCCAGCCCGAAGCAGCAAGTCACGCCATAGCAATGACTTAGACGAATGGCCAGTTTGGACGCCACGGGAGTGGCTATTGCCACCTTACCTGGCGCCGCGCCATGCCCCGCTTGACACTTGACACTTTCCTAATGTGTCAAGAGTTGACCCCCATTCCCATTCCAACGGGGTCGTGTCGGCGAGTGGAGAGAGTCGTAGCACAGGCGGCTCGCCGGTGGAATGCGGGCTCGACCGGACGCCTCGACCACGAAGAACGGCGGCGATCAGTTCACGCCAAACACCACCTTAATTCACGCCAAACACCACATTAGTTTGGGTGGCATGAACTTGACTTACGGCGATCGACGAACAACGAGCCTCGCCGTAACATGTTGAAGCACAACGAGTTAGACGAATCCTTTGGCACCGACCATCGTCGTAAGTCCATTAACGCACTTCCTGAAAAACAGCGTTTTCGTCGATGTGCGTAAGTCGTTGTCCTGAATGGTGTTACGCCGAAATCGCGACCCAATGTTGATCCGGACCGAAAACAGACGCGATGATTTCAAGCGGATTCTAATCGACGTAACTCCTTATTTCAAGACGACTTAATGGTCGCCTCGATCGAGCTGCGGCAGTGGTTTCCAAATGCAAAAGCGGGGCAAGATTAGATTCATCGCGAATTCGTGTGCCCTATCCCCCGCAAAAGTAGGGGGAGAGTGCCGCACCCTGAACCCTCCTTTGGCTGCGACCGACGATGGCGTTATGATGACGTCCTGGAAAACTCGTGTCGGCGCCGCCACAACGGGCCGCTCGAATATACCCCCCGGCAACGTCACCCGGTACCCCGGCCGCCGCATGAATCACGACCGCTTGGACGTTCTATACGAAGACAATCACCTGTTGGCCGTCGCCAAGCCGGCCGGTTTGGCCACCATGGGTACGCCTGCCGGAGTGCCGACGCTGCTGGACGCCGCCAAGCAGTACGTCAAGCTGCGTTACCAGAAGCCGGGCAACGTTTATCTGGGCGTCGTGAGCCGGCTGGACGCGCCGGTCACCGGCGTGGTCGTGTTGGCTCGCACATCGAAGGCGGCCCGGCGGCTGACAGAGCAATTCCGCTCCCATACGGTCGAAAAGGTCTACTGGGCGTTGGTCGAGGGCCAGATCGAGCCTACCGCAGACGAGTGCGTCGATTGGGTCGGCCAGGACGAGCGACACCGCCGGATGCATATCGTTGGGCCGAAACTGCCCGGGGCGAAGGAGGCCCGGCTTAGCTATCGTCAGCGGGAGGTCGTGCGGGCCGATTCGCTGCTGGAGGTGTAGCTTCAGACGGGCCGAAAGCACCAGATCCGTCTGCAACTGGCCCATCGCGGGTACCCGATCCTGGGAGACCGGAAATACGGCAGCGGCCGCCGCTGGCCGGCCGGAATTGCCCTGCACGCACGCCGGTTGGTGATCACGCACCCGATTCGGGGCGAGCCATTGGAGTTGGAGGCCCCGCTTCCCGAGTCGTGGCAGCAGTCCGGTGTTGTCCAGTAGAGGGAGGCACCTTGCGGCACCGGCGGCGGCGGACTAACGTAGAACTGTGAACAAGCCTGAGCGAACCACTTTTGAACGGTGTGCCCTGGTCAGCGACCTGCTGAGTGAGGAGCAGATCGAGGAGGCGCGGACCGGCGCGGGCTGGTCGGCCGGCGACGAGCCCGACAGCGAGACCCCTGCGACCGAGCAGCAGCTTGCCGACCGGCTGGTTGAGATCGGCTACTTGAACCCGTGGCAGGCCAAGCAGTTGCTCGACGGCCGCACCAAGTTCAATCTCGGCCCGTACGAGATCGTCGATTCGATCGGCCAGGGCGGAATGGGGCAGGTTTTCAAGGCCGAGCACGGCGTGATGGGGCGGACCGTGGCCATCAAGGTGCTCCCGTTGAACAAGACCACGCCCGACGCCGTGATCAGCTTCACCCGCGAGATCCGTGCGTTGGCCAGTCTCGACCACCAGCGTCTGGTTCGGGCGTTGGACGCGGGGCAGGACGGGAACGTCTATTACCTGGTCACCGAGTACATCCCCGGCTGCGATCTTCGCAAGCTGGTCCGCCGCGACGGTCCGCTGCCGATGGGCACGGCCGCCTGGATCACGTGTCAGGTAGCCGAGGGGCTGCACTACGCACACGGTCGCGGCCTGGTCCATCGCGACGTGAAGCCGGCCAACGTGCTGGTCGCGCCGGACGGGTCGGCCAAGCTCTCGGACCTGGGGCTGGCAGGGCCGCTTGGCGGCGACGCGGAAAACGACCCCCGCTATGGCAAGATCGTTGGCACGGCCGACTACATTTCGCCGGACCACATCAAATCGCCCTGGGACCCGACGCCGGCTTGGGACATCTACTCGTTGGGCTGCACGCTTTACTATTCGATTACGGGCAAGGTGCCGTTTCCCGGCGGCTCGACCGCGGACAAGGCCCGGGCGCATTGCGACCTTCGACCATTGGACCCGCGTCGGCTTTGCGAGGATCTCAGCGACGAGTTCGTCGACATGGTGGCCGACATGATGGCGAAGAGCCCGGGCGAGCGGATCGCGTCGGCAGCGGAGGTGATGATGCGATTGGAACCGTGGGTCCGCGACGTCCGAGCGGCCCAGTACGGCGGTCCGATGGCGCTTCCACCGACTCAGGCCGCCCCACCGCCGGTCGCCGCCCCGCCGGCTCCCCCGCGACCGGTACCGATCTCAGTCGATCGGAATTCGAGCGACGCGGCCGGCACGTTTCAGGGGATGCCCACCTCGGACGAGGATGACGACAGTTCGAGTCTCGTGCTCCAGACGCCGGATCAGCCGGGCAACGTAAGCCGTCCGATGTGGCGTGTCCTTCGCGTGGTGTTGCTTTGGATTCTGGCCCTGCTGGCGCCGGTCGTGGCCGTCTGGATTACGTATCTGCTGATGCGGTAGGCAAGAGCGGAATGATACAGGAAGCATACGAGGCGTGAACGATTCCCACAGATTGAGGCCAGAACCGATGAGCCACACGATCCAGTCTATTCTGCACTCAGCCACGGTCCTTCTAGTCGGTGTGGCCTTCTTGTGGGGAGCCGGCCGGCACGCGCAGGGCGCTCGGCCGGTAGACGAGGCTTCCCGCGCCGACGCCCACGTGGCCGGCGAGAGCAGTGCTCAGATGAAAAGAACGGTCGCCGGGCACAAGCTTCGCTATCTCTTGCAGACGCCGACTGGCGAGAAGCCGAAGGACGGCTGGCCGTTGCTTCTGTTTCTGCACGGCTATGGCGAGTGTGGCGAGGACATCGAGAACGTAAAGAAGCATGGGCCCCCGAAGTTGATTGGCAATTTCGATTCGCTGGCCGGTTGTGTAATCGTTTCACCTCAGTGCCCCCGCGACAGTTGGTGGCGGGTGGATGCGCTGAAGGCGCTCGTTGAGGAAGTCGTCGAAGACCGTGGCGACATCGACCGGCGGAGGCTCTACGTCACCGGGCTGAGCATGGGGGGCTACGGCATCTGGAGTTTCATCTCGCACTATCCGGACTACTTTGCCGCGGCGATCCCGATCTGCGGCGGCGGCGATCCCTTCCACCTGCCGGCCAACCGTCCGCCGGTCAAGACAGGGATCGAAAACGAGTTCGACCCCGCCGGGCTGAAACGGGCCAAGGATCTACCGGTGTGGACCTTCCACGGAACCAAAGACGACTCCGTGCCGATCGTCGAGACGGAGATGCTCGTCAAGATCCTCCAGGACGCGGGAAGCAAGCAGGTCAAGTTCACGGCCTACGACGGCGCGGGCCACGTTCAGGCGTGGGAGAAGGCGTACGAGAATCCAGAGGTTTGGAAGTGGCTCTTTTCGCAGAGATCGGCACCGTCAAGGCGTAAACATTCGCCGAACCACTAGCTAGTGTCTGTCGGGAAAGTGATGATTTGGCGGTGGGCGCTGGAGTTTGTGGGCCGATCTGATGGGCAGAGGAGGCTTTGGGGGCGCGAAGATCGCTCGCGGGGCAAATGGCAA
>JABMRB010000407.1 GCA_013202865.1 Candidatus Nealsoniibacteriota bacterium
ACCAAGGGTCGCAATCCCGGGGTGATCGTCGATCCCAAGAGCCCGGTCGTGGTGGGGGCGGCCATCGAGTTCATGGCCCGCCAGGGCATGTTGCCGCAGTTCAAGTTCTAGCGGCGCGTGAAGGCCGGCGACAACAGCTACTACTGGGGCGTGATGACCGACGCCACCTCCGGAATCCGCAACGAACGGATCCTCTTCCAGCCGGCCGAGGACCAGGCCCGTGAGGAGATTACCGAGTTCACGACCGGTTCGCAACGCGTGTTGATCGGACGGAAGCTGGCCGGCGGCGAAGACGCTCAGGCCACGCCCACCTACCTGTTGAAAATGGACGTCGCCGACCGCATCGGCCCGACCGAGGTCGTGGTGAAGATCAAGCGGAAACACGCCACCAAGGACGAAGAGGAGACCTTGAGCGTCGAATCGGTCAGCGGCGTCGTCGCCGGCGAAGACGCCATGCTCGACGAAAACGTCTACTTCAGTTGGCGAACGCTGGCCGACGAACGTTACTACCTCGACACGGGCGGCCTGGATAATATCGAAATGACGTAAGTAGCCAAAGTAGCCATCTCGCTCCGCGAGATGAAGCGGCGTCTCGCGGAGCGAGACGGCTACAAACCACATTGCTGGAGCATCAGCCATGGCCCTTTGGCCCGGAAAGAAAGACCAAACCAACGCGCGGCCCGAGCCCGACGCGCCCGACTTCGATAACTTAGATGCCCCCGAGGGCAACCAGTCGCTGCACGAATTGACCGATCAACTCGGCAAGCTCGAAGAACTCTTCGAGGACGCCAACCGCCAGGTCGCAGCCTATCTACTCAAACGGGAGTCGCAGACCGGCGCCGCCCAGGACGCCAGAGACAACGGGCCTGCCGATGATGTCTCTGAGAAGATTATCGCCGAGAAGATCGACGCCTTGGCGGCGAAACTCGATAAGCTCTCCGGCACCGGTCCATCGGCCGACGCACGCGACCCGAAGCCCGACGCCGGTTCGCATTGCGAAGAGGCCTTGCAAGCGGCCCTAGCCCCGCTGCAAGCGAAACTCGACCCGCTGCAAGCGAAACTCGACCCGCTGCAAGCACAACTCGACCCGCTGCAAGCGAAACTCGATCAAATCGAGACCAAACTACAAGCCGCCGCCGATGCAGCCGCCAGCAGCACCCAGTTCGGCACACTGAGCGAAACCCTCGGACACGTCAGCAACAACCTCAACGGGCATCACCAGGCCATTGCCGGGACACTTGCAGGGCTCCAGCAGCGGCTCGACGCCGGGGTGCAATCGCTCACCGATCTGCTGCGGCCAGCGGAACCCGACCCGTCCGGTGCCGGCCCCGCTTCCAACAGCGATTGGCAACGGGCGATCCTCGGCAGCGATCTGGCCGAAGTGCCCGGGCTCGATTTCCAGCGGCAACAACTGCTCGCCGGCGTGCTGCAAGGCGACCCGGGTGCGTGTTCCCTGGTCGGGCAACTGTTGGTGTTTCGCTCCGCGATGAGCGAGAAGATGCCACCGCTGCTGAAAGAGGTCGGCGAGGCCTTCTATCGCTGGCAACCGAAAACCGCACCCGCCGCCAACCCGATGGAGGACGCCCTGGTCGCCTGGCTGACCGAAACGATGCAGGACACGGGCATCGGCAACCGGATCGAGCTGGTCCACCCGGGCGAACGCTTCGATTCCACCCGGCACTCGGCCGCCGCCCGCGGCGTGGAGATCACCGAGGTGCTGGGTTGGATCGTGCTTCGAGACAACGGCAAGGTCTACACCAAGGCCACCGTGAGCGCCAAGTAAAGGGCCGGTAATGAAAACCTTCCAATGCACCAGTTGCGGCCACCAACTCCAACGGCCCACGCAGCCCTACAGTTGCCCCCAATGCGGCCGGCAGGCGGTCGGTCTGTTCCGAGCGGTCCAAAGCGGGGCCGTCCAACCGGGCACGCAGCCGATGCCTCCCTCCATGCCACCGGCCCAACCTGGTATGCCCGCAGGCGGAACCGGCATCCCACCCGCTCAGCCCGGCGTCCCGATGCCGCCCGCTCAACCCGGCATTCCGATGCCGCCTGCTCAGTCTGGCATCCCGACCATGCCGGCCGGCGGGATCGCACCGCAGCCGGGTGTGCCGTTTTCACCACCAACGATCCCCACAGCACCGCAGCCCCCAATGCAGCCGGCCTCTCCGCTGCAACCGCCGGTTCCGCAACAGCCAGTTCCGCAACAGCCAGTTCCACAGCAGCCAGTCCCGCGACAACCGGTCCCACAACAGCCGATTCCACAACAGCCCGTCCCGCAGCAACCCATCCCACAACAACCGGTTCCGCCGGCGCAGCCGCCCGCCATGCAACCCGCGCCGCCGCAACCACCCGCAACCGCCCCAACACCACCGGCCCCACCGACACCGC
>JABMRB010000408.1 GCA_013202865.1 Candidatus Nealsoniibacteriota bacterium
CAGGGCCAGCGAGAACTCCCAGACGATGCCGCGCTCCGGGTCGTTGAAGCTATGAAATTCGTCCATCACCACGGCCGAGACTTCGCTGAAGTCGAACGCTTCGGTGTGCAGCAGCCGATTGAAGAGGATCTCGGCCACGACGATCAGCACTTTCGCGTCGGGGTTCTCGCGGCGATTGCCGGTAACCAGTCCGACGTCGGTCGGATCGAAGCCCCACCGCACGGCCTGCGACTGCATCTCGCGGAACTTCTGCTCGGTGAGCGCGATCAACGGCGTGGTATAGTAGGCCATGGAGCCGGTGTGCAGCGCCTCGAACAGCGCCGCCTCGGCGATAAGCGTTTTCCCCATACCGGTCGGCGCACAGACGAGCACCCCCTGATCGGCCGCAAACCAAGCCAGCAGGGCCTCTTCCTGAAACGGATACGGATCAAAGCGGAGCTGATCGATATAGCGTTCCGCCAGTTCGTCGCGTGAGGGAGTGGTGGGCATGGTGGCTCGCTGTGATCGTTCGAAGGGTGGCGTGAACTGGTATTGTAGCGGCTGTGTGTCGCGGTTTCACGGGGGGGCGGCAGCGGAGGCCAATAGCCGAGGGCGGAAGCCCGCGGAGGATTGGAACCATTGAACCTCTCACGCCTCCCCCATGGGCTTCCCAAGCGGTCGTCACCATGGTACAATACCGGTATGAGCATATCCGACCCAGCGATTCTCGATCGGATGTTGGAGCCGGTGACCCAGTGCTTCACGCCGGAAGTGGCCCAGCGGCTGCTAGATCTGCAGCCCGACGCGGCAGTCCAGACACGGATCGGTGAGTTGGCTGGCAAGGCCAACGAAGGTTCGCTCTCGGCTGAGGAGAAAGTCGAGTACGAAGACTACGTTGAGGCGGTCGACCTGATAGGAATTCTCTAGGCCAAGGCCGGTGCAGTGTTGGCAAAGCAGGCGGGTCGTTGATGGACGCCGAGCGCCGCGAACTGGTCCGGCACCGAGCGGCCGGATACTGTGAGTACTGCCGTCTTCCGCAGTCCGCTGTGCCGTTTGCCCCGTTTCATGTCGAGCACATCGTTGCCCGGCAGCACGGCGGCTCGGACGATCCCGACAATCTGGCCCTGGCCTGCGACCGCTGCAATCTACACAAGGGCCCGAACCTCAGTTCCATCGATCCGCAAGGCGGCGAGATGGTTCCCTTGTTTCATCCCCGGCGGCATGTTTGGGAAGAGCACTTTCGGTTTCGGGACGCGACCTTGCTGCGACGAATTGGTGGGCTGTTGTCCCACTGTTGCATCGCCCTCGTTCTTTGGGGGTTGCAAGCACAGGCCTGTTTCGTTTACAATTCGCGCTGCCTGGTTCGGAAAGCCTCTGGGACGTATTTCAGGCGTGGCCAACCGAGTCTAATTGGGTGAAGACTAGTCGCTTGTCGACGGTGAGATGGTCCAGTGTATCTTCGATTCTATATCGATCCTGAGACTGCGGAGCCACACATCTACGGGCATGCCGTCTCCGAGGACGAGGTGGAAGAGGTGATAACTGAACCATTGGAGGACCGCGCGGGCAGTGAGGGTTCGCGAGTGGCGATTGGACAGACCTGTCACGGACGTTACCTGCGTGTTATCTACGTGCCGGATCCGGCGCCGGATTCGGTTTTCGTAATCACAGCGTATGAGCCCGGCCCAAAAGCCCGACGGGCGCTGCGCCGACGGCATCGGAGAAAACCATGAACGAGAATCACTACCCACCGGGATGGGACGAAGACCGGGTACGGCGAGTACTCGATCACTACGAGGACCAGTCGGACGAGGAGGCGGTTGCGGAGGACGAGGCCGCCTACGAAACCCCCACGGATACCGTTATGACCGTGCCGGTGGATCTCGTTCCCGCCGTTCGTGAGTTGATTGCTAGGCGGAAGGCCGAATAACCCATCAGAAGACATTGAACTTGCGGCGAGACTCTCGCCGGAGGAATTCACTGTGGAACCTACTTCTCTCGACCGCAAGCTGAAAGACCGGCACGCGGCGCTCAAGGCTGACGTTCAAATCGCGTTGGCGCAATCCGCTAGGGGCGAGTCCGCGCCTCTCGACATGGACGCGATCAAGAGGGAGCTGATCGACGAACTCGACGAACAGGGCCGTGACAAGTAGTGGCTCGTATCGTCGGTCTCCCTGGGCTTCCGCCCCCACCTACTTCCTCCGAAACAGCGCCGACCACGCCAGCGGGCATTCTCGCTTGCCGTCGACGATCGTGCCGTAGAAGCGGATCTCGCGTAGCTGGATCAACTCCATCGGTGGGCAAAGCTCGTGGCAAATCTCTTTGGCGGAGACTCGGGGCGGGCCCTCTTCGCCGGGGCGGACTTCGTTGGCGTTGCCGGCCAGTGTGAGATAGATGCCGCCGCTGTCCGTGACGCGCGAGAGCGTCTCGACGAAGCCCGACACGTCGCTGCGGCGGACCGTGTGGTAGACGCCCCGGTCAAAGACAAACGGAAACGGCGCGACCCCCTGTTCGGTGAGGAGGTCGGGCAGTTCGAGCAAGTCGGCGGCCAGAAACGTCACGTCGACGCCCGCCGCGGCCGCCTTCGCCCGGGCCTGCTCCGCCGCCAGCGACGAGAGGTCCATGGCCGTCACGTCGAAACCTTGTTCGGCCAGGAAGACGGCGTTGGTGCCGGTGCCGCAGCCGAGTTCCAGCACCCGGCCCCGGGCGATCTCCCGCTCGGCAAGGATGCGCTGCAACTCCTCGGACGGATGCCCCGAGTTCCAGGGGATGTGCCCTTGTTGATAACGTTCGTCCCAGTCGGGTGGTCCTTCGGGCATGTTGCGTTCTCCGTTATGCACTGCCTATTCCACCTTCCATGCCTGCACACCCCGCTTCGAGGAGACCAGCAGGATCATCTGGTTCTGATACGTAGCGGTGGCGAGGCCTTGTAGGGGGACGCCGGTATTGAAGCGGTCGAGCAGCTTCCCGGCGACGGACAGGATGTGGATCGAACCGTCGGGCCCGGGCAGCAGCCATTGCCCGGGCGTGGCGGGTGAGAGCCGGCCGGCAACGACCGGTTCGACCGGCTGACTGTGTACGCCCGAGGGCAACGTGTACTGCCAAAGCTCGTTGCCTTTGGCGTCCAGCCCGATGACCGTATTGTCTTCCAGTCGCCGGCCGGCCAGGGCGCAATAGTCGAGTTGCCCGTCACCGTCGACGTCGGCGGTAACGATACCTTGCAAGGTCTTGCCGCGGATGGTGATGTTTCCCTTGGAGACGCCTGCCGCGTCGATTTGCGCGAGCGACCCCTGGTCGTTCGCACAGAGCAGCAGGCGGCGTCCTTCGGCGTCGGGTGCGTCCGGCGCGATCCGCATCACGTTGGCGATCGACCCGTTCCTCCAGAGCCGCTCGCCGGTGAGCGATACGCCATGAACGCCGACGACGCCCCAGTAGCCGACGTAGGCCTCGGGTGTGCCGTCGCCGTCGAGATCGGCAAGTTGCACGTCGGCGATACCCTTGTGCGGATTGCTCAGCGCGTCGGCCGGGTAACGGAAGAGGGCTTGCCACTGCTGGTCGAAGAGGTGGAAGCGTTGCTGGCTCATTCCGACGGCGGCAAAGTAGCGGTGCCCGTCGGCGTCGGCGATCGTGCGGAGCGAGAAGACGAGTTCATTCGGTTCGAGCCCCATCGGATGCGAGCGGATCGGCTTGCCGTCGAGTCCCATTTCGACGACGGAAGTTCCGCTATCGACGACCAGCAGCCGCGGCAGGGAGTCGGGCGTGGGGACGACCATGATATTGCCGGGCATCGCCAGGTCGGTATTCTCCCAGAGCGGCACGAGCTTGAAGGTCTCGGGCGGGATGGCCTTGGCCGTTTCGGCCGGCGCTGCGGGAATCATCTGCGTGTTCTGACCGGTGTTCGCATTCTCAAGTTGTTCCATGGCACTGCGGAAGAGTTCCATTTCGTTGAGGTATTCCTTGAGCGGTTCGTGGTAGATGTCTTCACCGGCCAGCAGTTTGTCGAGTTTCTCCGGCAAGACGGTCGTCAACGCCGGATCGCCGCCCATCTTGACGTCCTGCACGACGCCTTTTGCATCGAGGATAAAAGAGACCGGCACGCCGTCGAACTTGAACAGCACACCCGATTTCAACTCCGCGTCGCGGACAATCGGCAACGGCACGCCCCACTTGACGAACGTCTCCTCGAGCGTCTTGTTCTCTATTTGCGGATTGTCGATGCTCACGGCGTAGAAGGCGACCTTGTCCTTGTACTTGGGCGCCACGTCGGCGAGTTTCGTCAGGGCCGCCGGACAGTAGCCGCACCAGGTCGCCCAGAAGTCCAACACGGTGATTTTTCCGGCCATCGATTCGGGTGTGACGGCCTTGCCCTGCATATCGGCGAACGTGAACTGCGGCACCTTCTTACCCAGGAGTTGCTCCGGCCGCATGGGCAGGAAGTACTCGACGAGTTCCGCGCCGTCGGGGACGGCAAACTCGAAGGCCACCGGTTCGACCGGCCCGCCAAGCCGCGCCCCGATGAAATCGGCCTCCAGCGAGAGATGTTCGACCGTTCCCTGCTGCTCGTAGTGCGCTCGCAACTGGCCCGTCGGCAGCGTGAGCCGTCGCAACACGTACGACTCCCGGTCGATCCAATAGACGGCCATTCCGTCGGAGCGTTTGATCTTCACGCGATAGCAGGTGCGATCACCGATTTGTCCCGACTCGGACAGTTCCGGCTCGTCGTCCGGGTCGAGCAACCTGGCCAGCGGGTCGTCGGCCAACAATAGATTCAAGCGAGGCCACCGTTCCACAAACGACTGATTCATGGCGTTGGCCCACAAGCCGTGGCTGCGGATCGACTTGACGGTGAGCTTCTCCGGGGCCGGCGTGCTCATCACCTGGTCGGGAAGGTAGAGGATCGAAGCGTGGGCCTTCTTGCCGTCACAAACGTACTTCACCGGGCCGGCCTCCGCCCGAATCTTGTTCGGACGCACCATGGCAATCACGTACTGCAGTTCCTCCTTCTTTTCTTCGCCGTCGACGGTGGACGCCAGACGGATCGTTCCCTTGTCGGCATAGCTGGAGGCCTTCCGGTATGCCGCGGCCATCCGTTGGAGCACTTCGCGGCCCGTCTTCGGCTCGCCGACGGGCTGCTTGCCGCCGTCGTCGCCTTTGCCCGTCTGTTCGCCGTCGCCGGTCGCGTCCGACGCTGAGTTGCAGCCGGTCGTGTACGCCGCCACGAGCGTCAGGCACCCTGAAATCAGACAAGCCGACAACAGGCGGGAAACGTTGCCCGGGCGTTTGTTCTGATCGATCATCGTTGAATCCTTTCCAAGTCCGAATGTTGGTCCCAAGTCCGAAGGTTGGTTGTCGTCCCGCAAGGCAGCGGAGCCCAATTATTCGCGAAGTGGGCGTTCGCGTAAAGCTCGACTTCTTGACGGGAGCCCCGCCGGGAAGATAATAGAGTCGTTTCGTGCGTTTTCACCACCACCCGGCTTCCGCAGCTTCCCCTCCATGGCCATTTTGCGATACGGAATCGATTCGACTGCGCGCCTCGAACCGCCCGAAGGTGGCACAATCGTCGAATGCGGCCGGCCTCAGGGACGCCCGCTGGCCGATTTGACCGCCGCCGTGACCGAGGCCCTGAACGATCCGCTCGAGTACCCGCCGTTTCTGCAGAGTACCACGCCGGGCGATCGGGTCGTGCTAGCACTGGAATACGGCTTACCCCAGCCTGCCCAGATTGCCTTGGCGATTATCCGATCGCTGGTCGACGCGGGTGTCCATCCGGACGGGATTGCCGTGCTGCAGCCCGAGGCCGACGCCCAGACCGACTCGGAGGACCCCCGCCACCTACTGCCCGAGCCGATTCGAGAACGTGTCAACCTGATAACGCACGACCTGGACCATCGCGAGAAGCTAGCCTTCCTGGCGACCAACGACGGCGGCGAGCCGATCATGCTCGCCCGGGCGATCCATGACGCCGATCTGGTGATTCCGGTCGGTTGCGTGCAGCATGAGGCGTCGGCCGGCTATTGGGGCATCCACGGCCCGATCTTCCCTACCTTCTCCGACCGGAAAACTTTGCGCCGCTTTCGCTCTCCTGCCGTGCTCAATACGCAAAGCAAGCGAAAACGGGAGTTGCTGCGGGAGGTTGACCAGGTGGCGTGGATGTTGGGGATTCAATTCAGTGTTCAGATCGTTGCGGGCGAGGCGGACTCCGTGCTGCACGTGGTGGCCGGTGGAAGCGACGCGGTCGGCGGCCGTTGTCGCGAGTTGCACGCGGCCGCATGGAGCGGATCGATGCCGCAGCAGGCGCCGCTGGTCGTGGCTGCGCTGGAAGGCGACCGGCGACAGCAGAGCTGGGAGAACCTGGGCCGGGCGTTGGACGCCGCCTGCGCGTTGGTCGACGACGACGGGGCGATTGTCGTCTGTTGCGATCTGGCCGAGCCACCCGGGCCGGCCTTTCAGCGATTGGCTGGTGCCCGATCGCGCGATGGCGTGTTGCGTCACATCCGCAAGGATCGTCCGGTCGACACCTTGCCGGCCGCCCAATTGATCCAGGCGTTGGATCGTTGCCGGGTCTATTTGCTCAGCCGTCTGGCTCCGACGTTGGTCGAAGATATCGAGGTGGTCCACGTCGCCTCGGCCGACGAGCTCGCCCGACTGGTCGGCCGGCACCGGTCGTGCATTCTGCTGGCTAACGCATCCCGGGCCGTGGTCACGGTGGAATAGCCACCCGTGCGCAAGTTCGTGGCATCTTTGGGGTATCTATTGGTGGAGGGCAAGAGGTAACGGCCCAATCAGGCCGATCTTGCCGGAAATACCGATGCGACGTACACTTTGTAGGGTGCGTGAAACGCACCCGGTCCGGATGTTGTGGTGCGTTGCACCCACCCTACAAAGAGGAGAAAAGGTATGAGACGCTTTCATTTCCACGTCCGACGAGCGTTGATCGCGGCGGCCTGCCTCGCGGCGGCGTTCCCGTCGCCGACCGATGCGGCCGATGCGCCCGAGGGCTCGACGATTCGCGCGCTGATGCGGGAGTACTTCAAAGACCGCGACGGGGCCGAACTGGGCCAGCTCATCGGGTACCAGGAACCGGTCAAGAAAGTCATCGCGTTGGACTACAAGGTGCTGCTGTTGGAGGACGGGCGCGAGAAGCCGGTCGATCCTAAGCTGTACGAGTTTCGACTGGGCGATCGGATCCGCATTTCGATCGAGCCGCTGGCCGACTACTACGTCTACATCTTCAACATCGGTTCGGACGGCCAGCACCGCTTTCTGCTGCCGGACGAACGCCGCGACGAGGCGGCGCCGCTGATCCGCGCCGGGCGCAACGTGGCGTTGCCACAGGACGGTTACATCCGTTTCGCCCCGCCGGCCGGCACCGATCGGTTGCTGGTGGTGGCCACCGAGCAGCGGGTCGCCGACCGGGCCACGCTGGCCGAACTGCTGACGAAGAAGCCCGGCGAAGAACTCACGCCCAAGCAGAAAAAGCTCAACGACACGATCAAGGCCACCGTCAAGGAGGCACTGATCTCGGTCGAGGAGCGCCGCAAGGCCAAGCTGGAGAACATCGTGATGTATCGCGGCCTGAGCACGCAAGACCAGCGAGAAGAGCTGGCCCGTGACGTGCAGGCCCGAAAGGTCAACGAGGGCACGTTCGAGGAGCCCTCGCCGGACGGCCGGCAGGGCACCTCGGCAATGTACATCAGCACGTCCGGCAAAGGCACCCCGCGGTTGTTGGTCAGCATCCCGCTGCGATCGGTGGAGCGGAAACCGTAGGTTCGTAGTGACCCGATTTATCGGGTCC
>JABMRB010000409.1 GCA_013202865.1 Candidatus Nealsoniibacteriota bacterium
CCGCGCCACTCGGTGGCCGTGGTCGGCGACGGCGCGTTCTTCTCGGGGATCGTCTTCGAGGCGATGAACCATGCCGGCGGACTGCAAAAGAACCTCACCGTCGTGCTCAACGACAACAAGATGTCGATCTGCCCCCGCGTGGGCGGACTGGGTAAGTCGCTCGACCAACTGCGGCTGATGCCCTTCTACACCGGCTTGAAACTAGAGGTCCAGCGGCTGTTGCACAAGATCCCGATGATCGGCGATCCGACCGAACGGTTCCTCTCGCAGGTTAAGGACGCCCTGAAGGCCGGTCTGTTGGGTGGCATGTTGTTCGAGGAACTGGGGTTCCGGTACATCGGCCCGGTCGACGGGCATAACATCAGCCAGTTGCAGAAGAATCTGATCCAGGCACGCCGATTCGAGGGGCCCGTGCTGCTGCACGTGATCACCGAGAAGGGACACGGATTCCAGGCGGCCGCCGAGGACCCCCGGTCGTTCCATGCCCCGGCGCCGTTTGCCCACGACAACGGTTCGGTCGTGCAGATCAAGAAAAGCCGATCGAAGTCGTACACGGAAGTAGCCCGGGACGCGATCGTTCGGCAGATGGACTCCGACTCCCGCGTGGTTGCCATCACGGCAGCGATGTGCCAGGGGACGATGCTCGAGCCGGTTCGCGACCGGTTCCCCGAGCGGTTTTTCGACGTCGGGATCTGCGAGTCGCACGCGGTGGCGTTTGCCGCCGGACAGGCCAAGGCCGGGCTACGGCCGATTGTCGATATCTACAGCACGTTCCTGCAGCGGAGCTACGATCAGATCTTCCAGGAAATGGCCTTGCAGGACCTGTCGGTTACGCTGTTGCTGGATCGGGCCGGCCTGGTCGGACCCGACGGCCCGACGCACCACGGTGTCTTCGACCTGACCTACTTGCGGCCGATGCCCAATTTGGTGGTGATGGCTCCGGGCGACGAGCCGGATCTGACGGCCATGATTGCCTGGGCCCTGGAACATCCTCATCCGACCGCCATCCGTCACGCCAAGGCCACGGCCGAGAGCATCGAGCGCGATCCGACTCCGATCGAACTGGGTGTAGCCGAAGTCATTCGCACCGGCACCGACGGAACGATCATCGCCTGCGGGACCGTATTGCCCGCGTGCGTCGAAGCAGCCGACCGGTTGAGCGACGACGGCCTGGAGATCGGCGTGATCAACGCCCGGTTCGTCAAACCGCTCGACGCGGAGACGATTCTCCGGGCGGTCGAGCAATCGCCGTTCGTATTGACCGTCGAAGAGGCCGCCTTGATGGGCGGATTCGGCAGCGCGGTGTTGGAGGCCGCCTGCGACGCCAGTCTAAACACGGCCCGAATCCGGCGGCTCGGCGTACCCGACCGCTTCATCGAGCACGCCACCCGCGACGAGCAGCTAGCCGATCTAGGCCTCGACGCCGACGGCATCACCGCCGCCTGCCGCGAGATGGCCGAGCGGCACGAGCCCCATCGGGCGGCAGCCGGCGAGTAATACACCAACGATGGTTTACAGATCTGCGGACGTGAATCCCCAAAGAGATTCAGTACGTCGCCGGTAGTTCACCACGTTCCCGAATCGCGAAGTAACAGTTGGGAGTTCCTTCGGGCTTCGTGTTCAAGGCAACACGTTTGCGTCTGAGATCGGGGAGATTATTGGGAAATCCCATGCTCTCCGTGTAGAGTTCCGGATGTGAATCACGAAGAGCTTCAAGGATTCGCATCCATCGCGAGCGATGGCTGACGTTGCACGGATTGTTCAGGCGGAGAACGTCTCGCAACCTCTTGCCGTCTTCGTTCAGTGGCTCGACTTCTCCATCCGTCTTGATACGCAGGCAATCGCCGAACGCGACGGTGCATGGATCGGGAATCGCAAGCACATCGCTCTTGGCGGCGTTACAGGTCCGGCAAGCATAAAGCAGGTTTGTGTAATCGCATTTGCCGAGCGGATCGACCGACACAGGAACGAAGTGTTCGAT
This sequence comes from Candidatus Nealsoniibacteriota bacterium, assembly GCA_013202865.1. GTDB lineage: Bacteria > Planctomycetota > Planctomycetia > Pirellulales > Thermoguttaceae > JABMRB01. Next base: position 1,982 of record JABMRB010000409.1, read on the forward strand.
GTCAAATGTTCCCGAACGGCCGTACCACTGCTCTCTGTGAAGGCAGAACACGCAGCGAAACGTGAACTCATCGCGCAGCCAGTCACGGTAGCTGGCGTAGTCGTTATAGCCTATCGGACCGTGTCGGCGGACGTGCGGCTCTGTTAGATACTCGAATCCTCGCATCAAACGTCCTTGTCATGCTTGGCGGATTTCGCCAACACGAGGTCTTCGAGTTCGTCGAGAACATGCGTCGGTCGCGGAGCTACTTGTTGCAGGTGATAGTCTGCATAAGTCTGAAGCCCATCGAGTTCCGCCCGCTCCGAAGGAGACAGTGTTCCCGCGATGTCCTTGTCGATCAGCTTTCCTCTTCTGCGGTTCGTTGTTCGCCAGTCTGCTTCGTAGTCGACGAAATCGGCAAAGCGAATTTGCCCCTCAAGTTCAGCAGGAAGATACCTTGTTTGCTCGAATGGTACGCCGACACGTTCCCAATCCGTGAAAAGTGAGAGCAACGACTGTTCCAGTTCCAGAGGTAGCGAATACTGACGCAAGACCTCAGCGTCCACGCGAGACATAAGTGCCTGCAATTTCTCCTTGTCCGAACGCGCCGACGCTGCTTCAAGATAGACTTTCGCCGCCGTTTCGATGTTAGTGAAGTTGTTGCCTCGCGGTACCGGGATTCTCCGTAGGTCGCCAACTAAATTGTCGCGTTTCGCCACATTCGAAAACACGTACGCATTTGCGACTGGTGAGTTGAGTAATGCCCAAAGGAGTTCCAGCGAGCAGCACCGAGGGCGAACGGTGATCAATCTGCTTGCCACAGGTCGGCCAACTTGGTCAATCAGCGCCTTAAGTCGCCACGGGCCTCGGCTCACTCGTGCGTAGTTCATCAGAACCTGTGAAATGCCCGTGTCTGCACCAGTCCGACGGCGAATCGTTGCCTCTTCCGCAAGATTCATCCAGTACAGCGTCGGAAGCTCATGCAATTGCAGACCCGAAGGCTCAAAACGGCAAAACCCACGCTTCGCTGACGGGAAACGCTCCTCTGAGTAGGTTTGCACGTCGGGTGGCAAATGCTTACCGTGATAAGCCAAGCCTTGTCCGAACGACGCCAAATCACCAGCGTGTTGTCTTGCTCTGAGAGCCAGCCAGACGTCTTCGAGGTCCGGAATCCGAAGGTCCCAACGGGCAGCGCCGATGAAACGCGATTGGTCAACGGTTCGAGAACTCGGCACGTTGTATGTTTCTCGGAACGTGGCCATCTGCCACTCGCGAATCCGCCGGAACCTGACCTGCGGTTTCCGTCGCGATCGCTGCGGCAATCGCCGGCCAATGAGAACAGCAGACTCAGCATCAGAGAAGGGGAAGACCTTATCTGGAAACAACGAGACTTCACGTAATTCAAAGTTCTCGATCAAGTGTTGCCGCACATCTTCAGCGAAAGCGCCGTGCAGAACTGTCTGCGGAACCACAACGCCAAAAACACTTCCAGGCTCTAGCTCCGGAAGCGTTCGCCGAAGCATCTCCGTTGTCTTGTTGATGACACGATGGTCGGTGCGGTAGGCTTTCCGCTCGCTGTCCTCAAAGTTCGCAAACGGTGGGTTAGCAAGGAATATCGTGTTCCCTCGAGTCTGTTCGGCCAGCCGATCGCCGATGAACATGTCCTCGACGCGCAAGTCCCACCCGTCCGGGTTTGGGATATCGGTGAGCGTCAGCGATAGCCTTGCGAGTTCGAGAGCAAAGGCATCCTTGTCCGTGCCGTGCAATCGACTGCGCAGATACGGCCCGCGGCGGCTTGGGATTGCCTTGTCGGCCGGCAGGAGTTCCGTAAGCAGTCGCATCGCTGAGACTAGAAATGCCGCGTGGCCGCAAGCTGGCTCGAACACGCTTCGCTTGTTCTCCGGAATCTCCTCGATCCAATCGGCCAGATGGCCAAGCACGTAGTCGACGAGATACGACGGAGTGCTGTGTGTCCCGAGTTGCGATCGAGTCTTCTTTGAAATGAGCGTGTTCTCGTAAACGTACGCCAGCGATTCGGTGGTCGTCAGGGCCAGGCTACTGAAGCGATCGATCGTCCGGGCCGACTCGCGAAGGGCTTCGAGTTTCTGCTTGGAACCAGCCTCGAAGGATTTCGTCCCGTAGTGTGTCGCGACGCGATGGAACACGTCCTCGACATCCTCAAGGTCGACGTCTTCAAACGTTGGAACCTGCTTGTCGCGGAGAATCTTTCCGGAGACCAGCCAGAAGATGGTCTGCAGAAGCCACTGCCCTTGCTTGCCCGTCACGTCGTCCCAGCCGAGTCGCTTTCTCAGTCCGGACATGTTTCGCGAAATGAGCCGACTGAGCGCCGTTCCGACCTCTTCCTCGACGAGAGGCATTACGCCCATGTCGACGAAGTCCAACTGGTATTCGCTACGCACTCGGCCAAGCGTCTTGGCCCGGTAGACGGCTTCGGGAGAAAACACGTCCTGATGGGCGCGGAAGAACTTCTCAACGTCCGCGGCCGGCACACTCTCAAGCCATTCGGCTGAATCCCTTCCCTGCTTCCACCACTGAAGGTTGTCCTGGTAGCAGACAAAAACGATTGGAGCGCCGACTGATCTACAGGCCTCGACGGCCTTGCGCGGCTCTGGAGTCTCGGAAAGTGCCACTACGCACGCTGAGCGGGAATCTGTGGGGAATTGAGCGAAACCGATGAGCGGCAACGTGTGGTTGTCGCGGAACGCGAAGTCGCTGCGCAGCAGATTGGGTCGGTACCCACATGAACGAAGCGGCCCTTTGAGAGCTTCGGGGTTCAGCGTAATAGCGATGGCGTCGGTTCCTCCGTGTGCAGTTCTGGGATTGAGCTAACGCGAGTTCTCCCTGGCAGGCAACGGAAATGCCCGCTCTGATATTCTATCGACACGTTTGGCCCGGGACATCGCCAGATAGCCCCATCGGGATTCCAAAACAGCCCATTTCCTCAATATGGCTGCTCTGTTGGAGCAGCACCGGCTCCCTTTGACTCTGGATTTAGCCGAGTGCGCCAGCAAATTCCTGCCGTTCATCAAGACGCGGTCGTCGACACGAACCTCAAGACCGAGTCCGCACGAAGCAACTGCCGAGTCGGAGCACAGCCCAAAGTACTCTCCCGTTAACGCACATAGGAAATGCAATCTACACCCTTTGTGCTATCATTGCCACCCGTGGGCCGCTACAATGGGGGTATGAGTGAAACTGCGCGGAATCGTGACGATTCGGCCCCGTTGAGGGTTGTGCTGCTGGGATTCGGCGGGCGACCGGACGTTTTGGCTGAGGCCAAACGGCTTGAACCGCTCATCGCCCGGCAGGCTGAAATCGTGGCGTCGGATTTCTCCGGCACTATGGACCTGACGGAAGTCGAGGCCGATCTGGCCATTGTGCTCGGCGGTGACGGCTCGATTCTGCGAGCGTCCCATCAGATGGGACGCCACCAATTGCCCGTCGTGGCCGTCAATCTAGGTAAACTGGGGTTCCTGGCGGATTCTTCTCCCGCCGAACTGCTCGACGTGCTGCCGGATTTCCGCTCGGGGAAGCTGGCTACGGTCGAACACCTGATGTTTGAATGCCGCGTCTTGCGAGGCGACGAGTCGGGCAGCGAGACGGTCTGCCACCGGCAGCTCGGCCTGAACGAAGTGGCCGTGCAGACCGGGCCGCCGTTTCGGATCATGGACGTCGATCTTTACGTTGACTCGGAACTGGTAACTACGTATAGTTGCGACGGCCTGATCGTCAGCACGCCGGTCGGGTCGACCGCCCATAGCCTTTCGGCCGGAGGACCGATCCTTCGCAAGGACCTGCAAGCGTTCGTAATCCTGCCGATCAGCCCCCACACGTTGACCAACCGCCCGGTGGTCGACTCGGCCGATCGGGTCTACGAGTTGGTCGTGTCGCAGCCCAACGACGGGACCGCGGTCGTGGTGGACGGCGACGTGTTGTGCAACCTGAGGCCGGGTGATCGGGTGCGGGTAGAGAAGGCCGCGGCGCAATTCAAACTGGTGAGCACCCCCGGTCACAGCTACTACCGTACTTTGCGGGAGAAACTTGGCTGGGGGGGGCGGCTGCAACTTAACGATGGATCGTAAGTAGGTTGGATCGCCGGTTGAATCGCCGTGCCGGCGACCGCTAAACGTGTTTGGCGGATACCTTTGGATACTGTCTCGAAAGGATGCGAGCATGTTGAAATGGAAGTACCGGTTCTTGTTGGGGCTGTTTCTGCTTGGGGGCGTTCTCACTGCGGATGCCCGGGCCGACCGCAACGGTTCGGCCGAGAAGAGCGGGCCTAAGTACGCGCTTCGCTATCAGTTCCGCGGCGGCCAAATGTTCCGCTGGGACGTGACCCACCAGACCAGCACTCGCACGTCGATCGCGGAGACGACGAAGAACGTCGACGCCACCAGCAAATCGGTTAAGCTCTGGCGCGTGCTCAACGTGAACGACGACGGCTCGGCCACGTTCGAACACTCGGTCGAGAGCATCGACATGCGGCAGAAGCTCAGCGGGCATAAAGAGGTGCGATACAACAGCCTGACCGACGACGAGGTGCCCGTCGGTTTCAAAGACGTTGCCCGGGCCGTGGGTGTTCCGCTGTCGGTGGTGACGCTGGACTCCAGCGGCAAGATTATCAAGCGAGAGATCAAGCAATCGGCGCCGAGCGTAAAGCATGCGGCGCGCGTGACGATCCCCTTGCCCGAGAAGCCGGTTCCGATCGGCCACACGTGGTCGTTTCCGCATGAGGTGAATGTGCCGCTGCGCAGCGGCGGTATCAAGCGGGTGAAGACGCTGCAGAGTTTTGAACTTCTGAGCGTCAAGACGGGCGTCGCCACGATTCGCGTAGCAACCCAGATCCTCAGCCCGATCCGCGATCCGGCAATCCTGTCGCAACTCGTGCAGTTGAAGAGCCGCGGCGAGGTGAAGTTCGACGTCGACGCCGGCTGCATCATCGGCCAGCAGATGGACATCGACGAGCACGTGGTCGGCTGGCACACCGACGCCAGCAGCCTGCGCTACACGTCGCGTTTCACGGAGAAGCTGCTCCCCGCCAAGACCAAGATCGCCCAGCGGCCGACGACTCCGCGTCGTTGACGCAGAGTTTGTGGTCTTCCAATGGCCAGTGTTAGTTCGACATGCTGGGAGGCGGAGCCTCCAAGACAGTGCGTTCCCAGGCAGAGCCTGGGAACGAGAGGTCTTCGCACAGCACCGCCAACGCCCTGGCGTGGTCGTGCCGGTTATTCGCGTTGTGGGCGACGCTCTCTCTGGGTAACCTGCGGCGGCAGCGTCAGCCAGCGGCAAGGTGAGTGGACACGCTTGCCGATGCTTACCGATGTGGCGAGACGTTCGCAGGAGACGCCCGGAGGAGATAGCCCAGAGGAGAAGGCAATGATCAAGAAACTCATACTCGGCGGGCTGCTGGTGAGCGGCGCCACGTTGGGACCGGTGGCCTACTTCGGCGCGCCCGACTACTGGAAGTCCGCCACCGGGCGGTGGTTCCCCACGGAGCCGGCCGACGGGGCCACGTCGGCTGCGACCGCTGCCGGTGAATCGACACCGGACGAGAGTCCCCGCGCCGCCGGCGAAACGGCCATGCTTTCGATGACCGAAGCCTTCCGCTTCGACGTGACCACCGGGTGGATCCTGCAGCGTTGGCCGCTGGCGTCGATCGGGCTGGCCGATCCGCGGATGCAGGGATATCGCGTGCCGTTGGTAACCGGCACCGCCCAGACCGATCTGGCCGGGGCGTTGACCTACTACTTCAACTCGCAGCAGAAGTTGCAACGAATCACGTTCGAGGGGACCACCGGCGACGCCCGGGAACTGATCCAACTGATGGCGTCCAAGTACCGTTTCACGCGCCGCATCGTCCGCGACGCCGGCCAGTACCGGTACGAAGCGGCCCAGCCGGACGGAAAAACAAAAAGCACGCTGGAAGTCCACGCTGCACAGATGGTCAACGCGAACGACCCCTTCGGCCGGTTCGAGGTCAACTTGACCCTGCTGGCACCTTCGTAGCGGGGCTGGGTTCTGCCCCGTCCTCCGCGGCCGGTAACGCCTCGGTCTCCGCGGCCGGTAGCGCCTCGGTCTCCGTGGCCGATAACAACGACTCGATCCATCGCGCCCGTAGCAGGTTGCCTGCGTGTCCGGGCGAGGTGGCGTCGCGCCGATAGAGTTCGATGGCCTTGTCGTATTGCCCGGACGCTTCGTAGCAGCGTGCCAGATTGTAGGTTGCCCCATGGGTCCACGGCCCGTCGGGCTCAGCCTCGAGCGTTCGCTCGGCGAAGTAGTCGATCGCCGCGTCGTAGTCCCCCCGCTGCTGCGCGATCGTTCCCAGCCAGTAGGCGGCGTTCCGTCTGGCCTGTCTCAGCAGCACTTGCTCGCTACGAACCAGGCTTCGAACGTATTGCCGAATCCGATCTTCCTTGGCGTTCGGATATCTTCTGCGGAACGCTGCCACGGCTTCTGTACTGCTTCGCTGGCGCATGTCGTCGAGCTCGTCGTCGGACCGGAAAGACTGCAAGTACTGGTTGACGTCCTCGAGCAGCTTGCCCTTGATATGGAGCATTCGGCCGGTACGCAACGTTGCCGACGAGTCGGCGTAGAACTTCAGCAACTCGCGCAGGTGTGCCCCGGTCCGCGGCGGACTGAGCTGCGAACGCTCGCGGATCGTCTCGAACGGAAACGGCCACAACCGGGCATCGGCCAGGAGAGGCGAAGCCCCCAGCAGACGTTTCGCTTGTGCTTGTGGCGAGGCCGTCAGCACGAGAGGCTGTTTCGGATGCATCTGCACCAGTTTCATTCGACGCGTAAGGTAACTCGGCGAGCCTTCAAGCAGGGCGACGATCCGCTGCTTCTTCAGCCCCGATAGCTTCAGCGGATAGGGATCGGCTTTGTCGGGTGAGAGACGATCGAGCAGCGTCTCGTCCTGTAGTACCTGCTTCAGCGTGGCGGGCTCGACGATCAATTCTCCGGAAGCGCCCAACTCGCCGGAATCGCCAAGTTTCAAGCCGTTCGGTGCGGGGATCGGCAACCCCAGCATCGGTTCGAATAGATACAGGCTATCGCCGCGGAGCACGGCCACGACCCAGGGTTGGAGCGATTGCGGCTCGGCCGGCGTTTCATCTGGTGATGACTGCGGTGGCAGTTCCTCTAGCGCGAGCACGGCGGCGTCGATTCCCCGCTGTCGTGCAAGCAGAATGAAGACCCACGCCCGCTCCAGTGGCGTGCCGCGTCCGTGTAGCAACGTTTCCCACGGAAAGCGAGGGATCGAATCTCCCGTGCTGTGTTCGAGCTGGATGTTGCGCACGGTCCAATCGAAAAGGTGCCGTGCCTGCTCGATCGGATCTCGGCGATTGCCCCGGGCCCAGATGGATGCATCGTGGAGCCAGACCACTTCCTGCAACGCGAATCCGTCGAACGGCACAAACTTTAGTTCGCCCAGGCCTTCGGTAAGCGGCGATTTCACCAACGACGGCGAGAGATCCGCAAGCATCGGATCGACTTGCCAATCGGGGACCGACTTGGGCAACTCGGCCCACTGATTCAGACGGTCGACGATCTGGCGAAGCATCTCCGGTTCCGGACAGGCGGCCATCAACACGTCCTCTTCGCTGTCCGGCGGGGCCCCCGGTGGCTGGTCTTGCCGGGTGAGTCGAGCAACAATCTGCTCGCGTATCGTCGCGCCCGAGTGGAACTTCTCGGTCTGCCTCAGGCTTGCCATTATCGACGCATAGAAATCCTCGCGCCACTGGTCGTCCATCGGAGAATTGCTGGTATCGTCGAGATTCTTCTGGGCATCGCCGTCGCAGCCGGTGCATCCGGCGATCAACAACAGCACGGGCAACCCGGCCAGAAACCACCTACGACAAGCCTGCAACGTGTCGAGCCTCTTCACCGCAATTCCTCCACGGTACGGCGCACCGCCAGCAGACGCCGGAGCAGGTCCTCGAACTGATCGAGTGGTACCATGTTCGGGCCGTCGCTCAATGCTTCGTCGGGTGCGGGATGGGTTTCAAAGAACAGGGCGTCCGCGCCCACGGCGATCGCCGCGCGGGCCAGCGGTTCGATCATCGCTCGATCGCCGCCCGTGGCGGCGCCGAGTCCGCCGGGCTGCTGCACGCTGTGCGTCGCGTCGAAGACGACCGGCACGCCCAACGCCTGCATCTGCGGGATCGCCCGCATGTCGTTGACCAATCGCCCGTATCCGAAGAAAGTTCCCCGCTCGCACAGCAGGACGTTTTGGCAGCCGCCACTTTCGAGCTTGCCGACGACGTGTTTCATGTCCCAAGGGGCAAGGAATTGGCCTTTCTTCACGTTGACGGTCCGGCCCGTCTTGGCGGCCGCGGTGAGCAGATCGGTTTGCCGAGCCAGAAACGCGGGAACCTGCAGCATCGCGCAGACCTCGGCCAGCGGGGCCGCCTGCTGCGGTTCGTGCAAGTCGGTGGTCACCGGCAGCCCGCTCGCCTGGCCCGCTTTGCGCAGGATCTCCAGTCCCCGCTCGAGCCCCGGTCCGCGATAGGAATCGATGCTCGTGCGGTTCGCCTTGTCGAACGAGGCCTTGAAGATCAGTGGCACCGAGAGCGAGGCCGCGATCTCGCCCAACCGCTTCGCGATCGAAACGGTCAATGCCTCGTCCTCGATGACGCAAGGACCGGCGATCACCAACAACGGCTCGCCCCGGCCACAGCGATAAGGTCCAACGGTTGCAGGATTCTCGGGCACAACGGCCTCTCGGTGATTGGATAACCTACTCGAACAACAAACAAAGCGAGCAAGCGAGCCGCGGGGCTCGCCCCCGCGCCGGCGCTACATTACGACATTGCGCCGGGGTAAACCCGGCGGCTCGCTGACGGCTACGGTACCACGATCGTCAACCGCTGCGGTAGTACTTCCACGTCGACCGGGAGCACTCCGCCCGGGTCGCCGTCGAGTTGGTACGGCACTTCCACGTCGGCGGCAATCCGCAACCTCTTCACGCGGCGGACCGTGCAGTCGGCCATCCGTTGGTGCCGCCGCACGGCGACGGCGGCGGCGTATCGCAACGTGTGCCACCAGCCGCCGCGGGCGAACGCACAGACGTCCAACTCGCCGTCGGTCCCGTCCGCCTCGGGTGCCAATCGCAGCCCGCCCCCGTAGCAGGGCAGGTTGAAGCCAAACAGCCAACGCACGACCGCCGAAGGCGACGACGAGTCGTCCGGCGGCGCGTCCCGATCGGTCCAGTATACCCGCAACTCGGGATACTGATAACTACGGATCGTCTGCAAGATGGGTTTTACGTAATTGCGGCTGCGGATGTGTCCGGTGCGGCGGTCGTGGACGCGGCGGACCACTTCGCCGTCGAACCCGCAGCCGATCATCAGCAGAAAGATTCGCCCATTTGCCTTAGCCGCGTCCAACCGCACGATTCGCCCATCTGCAACAGCTTGACAGATCGCCTCCGGCTGGC
>JABMRB010000410.1 GCA_013202865.1 Candidatus Nealsoniibacteriota bacterium
AATGACGAATGACGAAAAAAAGACAAGTGACAACGATGCGCCTGATCGTCGGTTCTTTTCGGCATTCGTCATTCGTGCTTCGTCATTTCTTCTCGTCATTCGTGCTTCGGCATTTCCCCACTGTCATTTTCCCTTACGTCCAGCGATCTTCCGGGCGGTTGAGAATCTCGCTGATGATGATCGCCTGACGAATGTTGTCGACGTCGCGCAACATCGCGGTGACGCCGACGGCGGCGGTCGGGGGCAAATCGAGTTCGCGGTCCTCGGGATCCAGGGCCTCGACAAGCCGGGGGGCGGTCGCCGACTCGCCCTGCCTGCCGGCCAGATCCCCCAACTTGTGGTCGAACTTCTGGTGAAGGCGCTGTTCGGTCGCCCGGTCGGCCTGGGACGCTTCGTCGCCTAGCTCGGATGCCCGACGGTCGAACTTGCTCGAATCGAGATACTCTCCCACGTGCTCCCGCAAGTGACCGCCCAACGGGGCGTCGTCGACCACCTCGGCCGCGACGAGCACGTCGACTGCCTGCTGGCGCGGTGGTGGCGGCGCCGGCGCGGCGCCGCCACGACGCTCGGCCGCCCGGCGAAGAAACTCGCCGATGTCGTCTTCGACGTTGCCGCCCCGTCCACCCGCCTGTGCTCCACCTGCCCCACCCGCCTGTACTCCACCTGCCCCGCCGACCCGGGCTCCACCACCCGGCGGCCGGCCTCCGCCACGCTGCTGTTGTTGCTGCTGCTGCTGCCGGGCCTTGTTGAGCATCTGCCCAATAAACGGCACGACGAATACCAGGATGAAAACCACGATCCCGATGACGTCGACGAAGCCAGCGGCCCAAAGAGGCGCCCAGGGCGTCATGCCACAATTCCTTTCTTCGAGGAGTCGTTCGCTCCGGCCTTGGCAATCGACGATCGCATCTCCGTATCGGCGCGGATGTTCCGCATCTTGTAATAGTCGAAGATCCCGAGCGTCCCCGCGCGGAAGGCGTCGGCGATGGCCTTGGGTACCTCGGCCTCCGCCTCGACCACCTTGGCCCGGCTCTCCTCGATCTGGGCGATGTTTTCCTGCTCCTCGGCGACGGCCATCGCCCGGCGGCCCTCGGCATTTGCCCGGGCAACCCGCATGTCGGCCTCGGCCTGGTCGGCTTGCAGCCGGGCACCGATGTTCTCACCCACGTCGACGTCAGCGATGTCGATCGAGACGATCTCGAACGCCGTCTGCGAGTCGAGCCGGCGGGAAAGCACCATCCTGGAAATCAGATCGGGGTTCTCCAGCACCTCGCCGTGCGACTTGCACGAGCCGATCGCGCTGACGATGCCTTCACCGACCCGGGCAACGATTGTGTCCTCGGTCGCCCCGCCGATCAACTGCCGCAGGTTCGCCCGCACCGTAACCCGGGCCTTGACCTTCAGTTGAATGCCGTTTTGGGCAACGCCGTCGAGCGATTCCCGGCCGGACCCGCGGGCCGGCACGTCGATCACCTTGGGATAGACGCTCGTCTGAACGGCCTCGAGCACGTTGCGCCCGGCCAGATCGATCGCCGTAGCCAGCTTGAAATCGAGGTCGATCTTGGCCTTGGCGGCGGCCACCATCGAGCGGATCACCAACGGCACGTTACCCCGGGCGAGGTAATGGGCCTCCAGGGCCTGGGAGGTCACGCCCTGCTCGTCGCCGATGCCGGCCTGCACGGCCGTGATTTTGCTCTGCACGATCACGGCCGGCGAAACTTTGCGGAAAGTCATACCCAGCAGGTCGGGGATGCCGATGCCGGCCCCGGTGGTCTTCGATTGGATCCAGAAGCGGAAGTACCGGGCGAAGATCGCAAAGGCAATCAGCCCGAAGAAAATGACAACCACGATCGCGATTATCACAATCAGCTCAAAGTTTCCTTCATCGGCGGCGGCGAACAACATGTCGTGCTCCTTCATCGCGAGAGAAATGCTCCTCAGTAGACTGCTGTTGGTTTAGCCCGCCCGGGGGAAAATGTCAAGACCGCGATTCCTCCTCGAACGGATCTTCAGAAACCGCGTCGATCGGCCGCCGCATGGGGTCTTCGGCCTCTGACGAGATGGGTTCCTCGCTTATTGGACGGACAACTACCCTATTTGCCCTAACTTCAACCACCCGGACCTGGCAGCCGGCGTCGATCGGCATCCCCTCGCTGACGGCGTCGACCGTTCGCCCGTCGATGATAATGGCCCCGGCCGGGAGCATTTTGCACTTGGTCTGGCCGATTTGCCCGATCAGGCCACGGATATGGTCCTTTCGGGGGTCATCCGGGAGGACCTCGTCGCCGTCTTCATGCTCCATGAGGAGGATTCGCCGCCCGATGGCCGTTTTGGGCCAGTACTTGAAGGCCGCGACCACCACCATCGGCAGCCCCACGATCGCCACCAACAAGATAATGAATCCAACGGCAGAGTTCTCCGCCCGGAAGCCCAGGATAATGGCAGCCAGGATCGCACTGGCCGAGAGGAATCCCAGAATACCGGCCGACGGAAAGAATATCTCCAAGATAGCCAGCCCCATACCCAGCACCAGCAGCAGCAGGGGCCAGAGCCATTCGATTGTCGCCGGGTCCATAGTTGCACTCCGAAACGTGTCTGCTCCAACTACCAATTACCTACCCCCCCGAACGCAGTCGGGGGGCGTTTGAATCATCCACTACGCCCGCCCCCTCACTGGCTCAACGACCACGCGATTGCCATAGACCTCGACCACTTTGATCTCCGTCTCCGCCGGAAGCACGTCGCCGTCGGTGATGACGTCGATCAGCCTATCACCGAAACGGGCTTTGCCGCTGGGGGTCAGTTGCGTGGTGGTGGTGCCCCGCTTGCCGACGAAATCTCCCAGATCCAGCAGCAACTCATTGCGGCCGATGTCCCGGGCCTCCTCGCCTTGCGGCGGGGCGAGAATCATGTGGTTGAAGAACGGCGCTTTCGGCAGAAAACGGCGCAGCAGCAACCCTGCGACCACGATCAATACACCCGACATCGCGATCATCGTCAGCGACTGCTTCAACTGAACGACCTGGTAGGCGTTTTGCGGCAGAATGAACGTCTGGCTGGCCAGCACCAGCGACAGCAGCACCATACATCCGCCGCCGAGTCCGAAGATGCCGAATCCCGGCAGCACGAAGACCTCCAACAACAGGCAGCCGACGCCGGCAACGAAGAGGAGCACCTCGAGCCACCCGGCCGTCCCACCCAGGGAATGTCCCCAGAAGAACAAGAGGAAGCAGACCGTGGCGACGAATCCGCCGATACTAATTCCCGGCGCGTGCATTTCGATATAGAGCGCCATGAACGCGATCGTCAACAACAAAGCAGACACGCCTGGCATGGCCAGCGCATCGACGAGGTGCTGAGCCCAGCCGGGCTCGACCAACTGCGGATCGTTCTCCAGACCGAACAGCCGCTTGAACTCGCTCAGGTCCTCGGCAGTCGCGTAGGCCAGTCCGTACTCGAACGCCTTTTCACCGGAGACCTGCAACGGCTTGCCCGCTTTGGTGATTTGGCGGCCTTTACGCCACTGTGTCGGGTCGGGCTGTTCCTTCAGTTCCTCCTCGCAGAAATACCTGATCTGGCCGCCCGGGCCTTCGCAGTGAAACACTTCCAAGTCGGGATCCAGCAAGGCAGCCACCAACGACCAGGAGCCGAAGCGGCCAAATTGCTCGTCCCTGCGGATGGCGCCGGCGATGCTGCGTACGTTGTCCGGCGAGAGAGGTTCGCCAAACGAGCCACCCAGTTCGGCGTCGGGGTGCATCACCAGATGGTCGCACGCCGTGGCCACCAGCGCCGCGTCCGAGGTCGCACACCCGCCGCGGGGGATGTACCCCACGACCAAAACGCCCTCGTACGTGGTGTGAAGAAAACTGATCAGATCGATGCTGGCGGTCGCCGAACCGCCGCGGCTGTCGATCCAAAGGCAGACGAAATTCACCTCGCGCGCACCAACCTCCCGCTTGATCGAGTTCTTGATCTTGCCGACCGCACTCTCGCTGACCGGTCCGATCAGTTCGACCCGCATGGCGGTCCATGCGCCGGTCAGCGAAGGGTCTTCCTGCATCGCCCGTGGCGGCAACTCCAGTACACGGGCGACTTGCTCGGCGTCGTCGGCCAGGTAGCTGGCAACGTCCAACCGCCGGGCCTCCTCCCCGGTCAACTGTCCGGGCTGACTCTCGACCAATTCCGTCAGCGGTTTGATGGAATTCGGATCGATCGTCTGATCCTTCTTGATCTCTTCGAGTTCCTCGGGCGTAACAAAAGCCCGCGTACGCGTCTTGACTCGAAGGATTTCCAGCGAACGATCGAGCAGCCAGAGTGCCAACGCGGGGTCGATCCTCCTGCGGCGTTCGGCAATCTCCTTGTAGGCGCTGCGTTGAACGTCGTTGATTTCCTCGGGGTCCACCGGTCCAAGCTGGGCCTCGGGTGCCATGATGATCTCGTCGCAAGCCAACGCCACCAACACGGCATGGCCGGAGAGCGTCTTGGGGATGTAGGCCACCGTCTGGGCCTTGTTGAGCTTCTTGCCGGAGACGAGGTAAGCCAGTTTCGCGGCGTCGTGGTAGTCGGTACTTGCGGCGTTGACTTGCTGATCTTCGGGGAAATCGAACTGCAAGATCAGCACCGGCCGCGACTTTTTCTCTCGCTCGGCCTTGCGGAGCGCCCGATCGACGAACAACTCGACGCGCGTAGCCGTCTCGGTGGTAATCGGCAGCGGGACGCGAATGCTCATGCCGAGCCGGTCGTCCTTCTCGGCGGGACCCTCGGCAGCAGCGGCCGCGCGGCACAGCACGGCCGTCAAGAGAATCAACGCCACCAGCGCAGCCCGTGCGGGGCCTTTGCACGGGTAAAACGACACGTTCTGTAGGGCTATCCGAGTCATAATCGTCCAGGTTGCCGAATAATCCAAGCTACTAGATTATACGGCGTGGGCAGGCGGCGTCAATTCAAGATCCCCGCAAGGGGCGTCTTCGAGGGCGAGCCGCGGGGTTTACCCCCGCGCACCGTCTGCGGAACACTACACGCCGCACACCATGCGCGGGGGCAAGCCCCGCGGCTCGCTTTTTGCTGACAGACGTGCTTTTTTCGTCAAAGGCATACGCCGTTCGGTTCTTTCCGTTGGGGGCGTAATACTGCATGGCCGAAGGCATCATGTCCTTGGTTTTCAGGATCAGTTCCGCCCGCTTGAAATTGCAGGCTTCTTCCTCGAACCGCGGATAGGCCTCCAGCCAGATCTCCCCTTCCGCACCGGGCGGCGTGACGATCCGTATGAAGAAGAGTTCCTTCAGCCGTTCCGCCTTCGTTTCAAACAGCAGCAGGAAAGGCCCCCAATTGCAGACTTTTTCCTGCCAGGACGGCGGGAGTTGGAGTTCGGTGAGTTTCTCAGTTTCGTGGTCGTGATAATAGAGCGACTTGCCGTCGCGTACCCAGTGCTCCGCTCGCTCCGGCTCGATGGGGACCGTCTGGCCATCCTTGTGGGTTTTCAGAATGCGAAACACCATCTTGTCCGGAGCGACGTACTCGATCTCGCCCTCGTCCACAAAGCGGGGCGCGTTGGACGGACCGAATATGGGGTCGTATTCCCATCTGGTGAAACGACTAGCAAACGCTTTCAGATCGACATTCTTCGCTTCTCGCGCTTGGAGCACCCGATCCAACGCGGCCTGTTCCTCTGAGTCCAGTTGCCAGGGGGCCTGTAGGAGACGTTCTCGTGGGGCAAAGATCCCTTGACATCCGGCGAGCGTCGCCGTCAAGACGCCGACCGCGGCCCATAGCCCGATTCGTAACATCGGTCGACCTCTGAAAGGGTGTGTTGTCAGTGTTCAGTTCTCAGTAGTCTGAAAACTGAGAACTGAAGACTGACAACCCTCCGCCACCCGGCGCGGGGGCAAGCCCCGCGGCTCGCCTCTCTACCGCTTCAGCGGCACGCCCGGAAGTCGTGTCGTTTGTTCGGCCGGTGTCTGCTCGACGACCTTCTTCCAGCCCAGCGGCGTCGAAGCGCGGAACGGATCGCCCCGCAGGAATTCCAGCGGATCATTGTCGTTGGCCTTCAGCTTGCTGAACTGGTAGACCGTGCGGTTCTTACCGTTGGGTGCGTAGGTCTGCAGGGCGCTGGGCATCATGTCCTTGATCGTGAGGATCAGCTCCACCCGCTTGAAATTGGCCGCATCCTGCTGCCAACGCGGATAGGCCTCTAGCCAGAGTTGGTCCTTGACATCCGGGGGCGTGATCACCCGCATGTAGTACCGCTGCTTGAGCTTGGCGGCCTCGGCCCCGAATAGAAACGGCAACGGCCCGTTGGTGATTGCTTTGCCCTGCATATCCGGCGGCAGCTTGAATTCTCTCAGGTTCTTCGTCTTATGGTCGTAGACAAAGGCCGATTTGCCGTCGCAGATCCAGTGGTCTGCCCGCTCCGGCTCGATATTGAGCCGCTTGCCCTTCTTGAGGGTCTTGAGAACGCGGAACATCCCCTTGTCGGGCGTCTTGTACTTGATTTCGCCCTCGTCTACGAAGCGGGGGCCGTCGGCCGAGCCGAATACCGGGTCGTACTCGAAACGCGTGAAGTCGCAGGAAAACGTCTTGACCTTCCCGCTGTGCTGCTCCCAGACGTTCAACACGCGATCGAGGTAGGTCTCCTCTTGTGGCGTCAGGCGGAACGGAATCGCGGGCTGTTGCTGGACCGGTTGTGTGCGGGCCGGCGGAAGTTGGGTGGCAGTGGCCGGGCGGCCGGGGATTGCCTGGCCGAGTGTTCTCGGCCGAAGCGCCGGGTTCTGCGGTACGACCGGCTGGGTGGGCCGGGCCGGCGGACGTGCCCCCGGGGTCGTTCCCTGGTAGGGCCGGGGCTGTGCCGTTGCCGCGGTCGCGAGCAACAGGCCGAGTATCGCCGAACAGCCGATTCGAAGCGTCATGGGGGTCCCTCCCGTGATCGTGAAATCTTCCTTGCCAGGCAAACCTATCCTCACCGCGGGCAGCTAGCACCGCGAGCTGCGCAGACG
>JABMRB010000411.1 GCA_013202865.1 Candidatus Nealsoniibacteriota bacterium
CCCCATCCGCCGGCGATGAATGCTCCCCAGATCCCGTTCTTGCGGCCGTCCGTATGGGAATTGCCCGCATCGTCGTCGGGGCTAAGTCCATGACTGGCGTCGCCCGGCTCGTCGCAGGCCACGGCCCATTGCTTGCCGGCTTGGGCCGACCTGTTCAAGTAGTTCTTTACCTGCGAATGCACGTTGGCGAAGTCGGTCTTGTTGGTCTGCAAGGAGAAGCCGGTTATCTTCGAGTCATTCCCCAGCAGATCGTAGTGGTTCGCACCGTTGTGGATGACGATCAGATGATGGTAGGGGTCGTTGTCAAAGAAATATTGGGCCCAGGCCTTCTTCTGCGCCGTGCTGGCGTTGTTGATCTCCTCACCCAAGTTCCAGTTCAGCGCAAGGTGATGGCCGAAGCGGGCGATCAGTTCGCGGTAGTAGAGCTTTCGCTGGGGGCCCAAGTCACCGCCGTCCAAGAGCAGTTCGTTTTCGGTTTCCAGCGTCTTGAAGTGGATGAACATACCTAACCGGTCAGCGTGCTCGAAGACGACCTCCCACTGGGCCAGCCGCGAGATGTCCATTCGATAACGTTCATCGTAGTCCAGGTAGGGGAAAACGTTCTTGTCGTCTCCGTCAATGTTCAAGGGCAGGAAGGAGAAGGCGTTCATCCCCTCGCCGGCCAGGTAGTTGATCGCACCGATCAGGCCCTTGCCTTTATCGTTTTTCCAGGTGGGATCACCCGGTTTCCAGTCGCGCACGTGGGGGTTGTAGCTCTTGATGCCCTTGTCGTTCTTTCCGTCGCTTTTGAAGTCGCCGTCGAAGTCCCGGTAGGCGAAGAGGTTCTCCGGTGCGTCGGCACCCTGCTTGAGGAAGTACTCCCCCGTCTCGGCGAAACGCAGGTAACGCCCGCCGACGTATTGCAGGCAGCCCTTGCCACGATGGTCGCGGCCGGTTTTGTCGCTGGGTTGGATCTCGAACGAGCCGGTCGCGCCGTCACAGTCACCGGCCGAGCTTCCGCCGCCTTCGACCGCGACGCTACGGCCTTTCTTAAAACTAACACGGTACGTCCACCGGCCCGTCTTGTCGGGGCAGAAGTGGACTCGCCAGACATTGCCGGAGGTGGCGCTCGTGTTGGCGGCGTTGCCGTCGGCAGCGTAGTAACCCGGCACGATGTAGGTCGACGTACCGTTGCGAAACGTCACGTCTAAGCGGTAGTCCGTGAACGGATTGGGCGTAGCCGTTTCGCTGGTCTGTGTTTCACTCGTCTGTGTTTCACTGGTCTGTGTTTCACTGGTCTGTGTTTCACTGGTCTGTGTTTCACTGGTCTGGGCACCCGCGAAATCGATCGTCACCTTGTGCCACTTTTTCAACTCTCCCGTGACTCTTCCGGCCTCGGCAGCGCCGGCGTCCGGGGCAGCCCACAGCAACAGAAGAAGTACGCAGGTTATCGACCAACTCAGGTTACGTCTCATGGCAATCGCTCCTTTGGTCCAAAGATTACGCGTAGGGCTGAAGCTCCCACACAAACCGGAAACCCCACCTCAATCGAATGCAGAAGAATCACGGTAACTTACCCTGCTTCACGCGTGGCGCAGGGCCCTGTCCATTCACAGCCGACTTCTTCTCCTGGGTCATCATCCATTTGTCGAACTCAGTGCCGTCCTCGCGCATCGAGAACGTGATCTCGTGCTCGCCCGGTTTCTCGACGATCAGATACAGCTTATACTGCTCGCCGCCGTGCTGCTTCTCCGTCCGTTGCTTACTGCCCCAGACACACTTCTGCTTGCCGGTCCACTGCATGCGTTGGCCCGTCGCTGGCCAGGTGCCGTCGATGCCGACGTGCATGCCATTGTCTTCGGTCCCCGTCGAGAAGATCCTCGCCCACACGTAGTACTTGCCCGGCGTGTTGAAATGCACCTTGTAGTGCAACACGGCCATCTTGCCCGGCTGGTTGATGAAGTTCTGGCCGTTGATCAGTTTCTCACCATGGTTGCGTCGCGTGTCGGGCAGGATCTCGACGTACGCACGGCCGGCGGCGTCGGCCAAATGCGGCGGGTCGGCGTCGGGATCGACCTTCGGTTGCTGCTTGGGCGTGAAAAGATTCCAACTACGGACCTTATTGAGTGTCTGCTTGTAGAAATGTTCTGCCTCGACGGCCACGACCCCGTCGACCTCCTCAAACACGACGTCTTCTCCCACGATCGGCTGGCCAGTGTCCTCAGCCACCGCAGCGCCCACGGTAAGAGCCCAGAGCATAGAAAGGACTGAAATCGTCGTCACGGATCTAATCTGCATGTCGTCTCTCCTTCACCCTATTCCCAGTGTGGCAGTTTTCCCAGTATGGCATATTGTAACCGTCCGAGTTGTAAGGTACCATCGAAAAGAGGTGAAAGATCATTCGGAGACATCGAATAATGCCGTCCGCCGCCTCACCGCCTCTGCCGCCAGATGTATCCGGGCCGGCGGCCGAGGGACATCTATCAGACGGCCAAGCTGGGCAGCTCCATCACGCACGTGTTCAATAAGCCGGACGACGTCACCATGTGCGAGACGTTCGGAGCCTACGGGCAGGACATCACGTATTCGCAGATGAAGTGGCTAACCGACCAGATGCAGGTGCGCGGCGTGAACTTCA
>JABMRB010000412.1 GCA_013202865.1 Candidatus Nealsoniibacteriota bacterium
CAACAGTTGGCTGCCCATGCTGAGCCCGTTGGACACCAGCCCCATTATCGGCATCAGTCTCGGCGGCACGGCTACCAGCTTGCAGAGCATCGCCTTCGGCCGCGACAACGGCGCGTCTCATCCCAGCGGCGGATCGTACGTGGACCGTTGGGCGGGCATCTACACGCTGCAGTACACGCAAGTGGCCAATCCGGACAACGCCACGGCCAACTGGACCGACATCGGCACGCTCGATTACCAGAGCGCGGGCGGACCGAACTTCGGTCAACCGTGGTTGAGGCATCGCTTCAATTTCGACCCGGTGGACGCGACCGGGATCCGAATTCTGTCGCCCGCGGGCAATTGCATCGACGAAATCGAGCTTTATGCGGACCCCGGTGCAGTCATTGCGGATCCGCCGATGAGGATCAACGCGGCAGCGGGCTTCTCGATCTCCTACGACGGCAATGAGGGCGACTTCTTTGATGAGAACGCTCCGCCCCTGCAGGTCGGCGCCCCGGACAACGCGGCCTTGGCCGCCAACGGGGCTGTGGCCTTCGGCAGCAGCGTCTATCCGGACGTTGCCCATACGTTTGAACACGCCAACGACGGCTACTACGGCAACAGCAATAGTTGGCTGGGCGCGTTCGCTTTCGATGGGTCGGATCCCGCCCCGTTCATCGGGATCGACTTTGCCGGCACCGATCCGATAGCCGTCGCGACCATTGCCTTCGGGCGCGACAACGGCAACAACAACCCGCCGGGCACCGATCCCGGGCTCGGGGGCGTGCTGATCGATCGCTGGGCGGGCCTTTATTCGCTGCAGTACACGCTCCTGCCGGACCCCGATGCATTGACGGAACTGACTTCAGATCCGTCGACCGGCTGGGCCGAGTTCGGCACGATCGAACTCGCTCGAGCGGGGATCGAGGGCGAACCGTTGCAGGAGGGCTGGTTGCGCCATGTATATGACGTCGCAACTGATGGGAATGGCCCCATACTGGCCACGGGGATCCGGATCCTCACGCCGCAAGGCAACGTCATCGATGAAATCGAGGTCAACTCCGTTCCGGAGCCCTCGACGGTAGCCCTGCTTGTGGCCGGCGCGCTGTGCCTGATCCTTTGCCGACGGCGGCGCGCGGCGTGAGCCAATTTGGAGAACACTCGCCAGACGACCGGTTCGTCGGCGGGGTGCGTCAACTCACTCATCCGTCGGCCAGGCCTGGCTGGCGGATGAGTGAGTCGCTTTGATGCTGTGCAAGGATGTGTTCACGATCAGACTTAGGATTTTCACGGTCAAATAATGGAGGAAGCGGTCATGCGACACTTGCTGTACATCGTTCCCTTGGCATTGGTCGCCGCGTTTGTCGGCGAGATGGACGCTGGAATCGTACTCGACGGTGGCGGATTGATGCTGGCCGAACAAGGCGGCACGCTGGACGCAGGCACCGATCTTGCCCTGGCGGGCAGCGCGTTCGGCAGCACTGAGCATCCTGCTGACGCCCACGCAATTGCCCACGCCAACGATGGCGTCTACGGCAACGGCAACAGTTGGCTGCCCATGCTGAGCCCGTTGGACACCAGCCCCATTATCGGCATCAGTCTCGGCGGCACGGCTACCAGCTTGCAGAGCATCGCCTTCGGCCGCGACAATGGCGAGTCTCATCCCAACGGCGGATCGTACGTGGACCGCTGGGCGGGCCTCTATACGCTGCAGTACACGCAAGTCGCCAATCCGGACAACACCACGGACGACTGGACCGACATTGGCACACTTGATTACCAGAGCGCGGGCGGGGTGAACTTCGCTCAACCGTGGTTGCGGCATCGCTTCAATTTCAACCCGGTCAGCGCGACCGGGATCCGGATCCTGTCGCCGCAGGGCAATGCGATCGACGAGATTGAACTCTATGCGGGCCCTGGCGCAATCCTCGAGGATCCGCCGATCGTGCTTACTCCAACGGCAGGCTTTGCGATCGCCTGGGACGAGAACGAGGGCGATTTCTTTGATGAGAACGCCCCGCCGCTTCAGGTTGGCGCCCCGGACAACGCGGCCTTGGCCGTTAACGGGGCCACCACCTTCGGCAGCAGCGTCTATCCGAACGTTGCCCATGCGTTTGAACACGCCAACGACGGCTACTACGGCAACAGCAATAGTTGGCTGGGAATGATCGACGGATCCGACCCCGACCCGTTTGTCGGGATCGATTTCGAAGGCACCGATCCGGTGCCCATCGACAACATCGCCTTTGGCCGGGACAACGGCAACAGCAACCCGCCGGGCACCGATTCGGGTCTGGGCGGCGTCTTGATAGATCGCTGGCAGGGCCTCTACACGCTTCAATACACCCTCTTGGCGGATCCCGACGCATCGACCATGGAAACCGGAGATGCCAACACCGGCTGGGCCAGCATCGGGATGATCGAACTGGCCCGCCAAGGCGTGGACGACGAGCCTTTGCAGGAACCTTGGCTGCGACATCAGTTCGCAGTCTCCACCGACGGAGGCGGGTCGATCCTGGCCACCGGCGTTCGTATTCTGACGCCGCAGGGCAATTGCATCGACGAGATCGAAATCAATTCGACGTGGATCGAGAACCTTGTTTGGGACGTGGTCGGCCACGTCGATTTGACCTGGGAAGGCAGCGGCAACTGGGCGCCCGGCGGCGGACCACCCGACGTGGACGCTCGGGCAACGATCCCTGCCGGCAACCCCGACACGATCACCGTGGGCACGAGCACCGCCGAAGCCTACTCGTTGGTGGTCGAGGACGGCCAGATGGCGATCGCCGCCGGTCAGAAGCTCTCGATCGCCACCGAAGCAAGCTTTGCCCCCGGGACTACGCTGCTATTGGGCGCCGGGGCCACGTTTTCCGCCGGGCAAGGGAGCGTCGAGGCGTTGAGTACCGACGGAGACGCTACGGTCGTGGTCACCGGGAGCATACTGACCGTCGGCGATGTAATCAACACGAATCCCGGATCGTTCACCAAGCAGGGCTCCGGGACCCTCTCGCTCTCGGGCGCGAACCCGCTGGATGGATACAGCGCACTGATACTCGGCGGCGGAACGCTCGACGTCAGGGTTCTCCAGAACGGTGTCGTTCTCGACGAGCAGGACATGTCGCCCTCGTGGCTCGACCCCGCCAACCCACAGTACGCGGGCATCTCCTTTGGTGCCATCGACGAGCCGGTCCAGGGCGACGGGACTTATCATGGCCCCGCCTACTGGCTTCCCGCCGAGACTCCTCCCGAGTTGTCCTTCACGCTCACCCCGGGACTCGAGGGCACGGACTGACGGTAGATGCCTCTTGGGGCGTGTCGTTCAACCACACGATCGATGCCGACTACTTCTTCGATCCCGACGGCCCGGCGGGCCCCGAGGCGGAAATCTTGCTGGTCCAGGACATTAGGCAGACCTCGTGGAACGATCAGTTGGCCGACATCGGTGAGGCCGCTGGCCAGGAATGGTCGGGCTTCCTGGAGGTGGGTTCCGGCCTCGATCTGACCGCCGAGAGCCAGTTTCGCGTCACGGGCACTCTTGCCGGCGGCGCTTCTCCCGAGGCGCTGACAAGCGGCGTGTGGCGGTTCACTTTCGCGGCGGGAGTTCCAGAGGGACCATTCGACCTCTCGAGCACTGACGTGCAAGTCCAGACCGATTCCACGCTGCGCGTCAGCACCGTTGAGGGTGCCGTTGCGTTGGGTTTATTGACGTTGGAGTCGGGCACTCTCACGAATACGGGCGTCGACCTCAGTTTCACCGGCGGGACGAGCATTGACGCGGCGGCCGACGCCGTGGTGGGGGTGAATCTTCAGTCCGAGATCGACCTCGGGCAGATCAACGTGGTCAATCCCACGCCTGTCACCTTCGTCAAGGCCGGCCCGCTGGACCTGGTGATGACGGCGGCCAGCGTCGGCGCCGCCGGCTTCGGCAACGTGACGTTCGACGTGCAAGAGGGCCGGCTGATCGGCGTGCACGGGGCGAATCCGTTCGACACGGCGGCCTTGCAGCTTGGCGGCGGCGATCTGATCCTCTCCAGCGCCGGTGGAAACGTCTCGTACGACAACGCGCTATCCGTTACCGAAAGCGCCACGCTAACGGCGGGGGCGGCCGGCGGCGGCGTGGCCGAGGCGTTGACCGTCACGCTGGGCGGCACTGCCGGCAACGGCCTGGCCGTCGATGCCGGGAAGACGCTCACCGTGCAAACCACCGACGGCTACTCGCTGGACATTGCTGCTACGGTCGACGGACCGCAGGGCAATGTCCGAGTGGAGCAAGGTGCCGTGAGCTTCACCGGTGGCGGCAGCGTGGCTAGTCTGCGAATCCCCGACGGTGCTTCGGTCGGCATCGACGCCGACCGGCCCGTCACCATCGGCCAAACGCTCACGTTGGGCACGACCTCGCTGCAAATCGATCAAGCGAACACTTTCTCCGTCAGCAGTCCGGACCTCTTGGCCGGAGGCGACGTTACCCTAAGCGGCGGTACGCTGACGATCGCCAACAGCTCTGCACCGCCGGTAATCGTCGTGCCGCCGGAAGCCTTGGCACTGACCGGAGGGATCGAGTTGGTCGAGGAGCGCGGCGACTTTGCCCCAGGTAACCTGGCCGAAGGGGGCACACCCTTTGCCGGGGCTCCACTCGCTGGGACGCTGCACGCGATTGAAGGTCTCAACGATCTGACTTACGGCAACGGCTTCTCCTGGATCGGTGACGCGGGAGCGGCCCCGATCGCAGGGATTAGTCTCGGTGCAAGTCCGATTAGCGTGGGGAGCATTGCCTTTGGCCGCGACAACGCCGACTCGCACGCAAACGGTGGTCCGTTTCAGTACCGCTGGGCGGGTCTCTACACGCTGCAGTACACGCAGGTCCCCAATCCGAATGAGACCACCAGTGACGAAAGCTGGACGAACATCGGCACGCTCGATTACATCGCCGACGACGGCGAAGGTTTTGCCGAGCCGATGGTGCGTCACCGCTACGTGTTCGACCCGGTCGAGGCGACGGGAATCCGGCTGGTCGTTCCCAACGTCGGAATGGCCGTCGGCACCTGCATCGATGAGATCGAACTGTATGGCAGCACCTCGGGACCGATCGACTTGTCGGGCAGCCACTTCGACGTCACGGCCGATACCACACTGCATTTCAATACGGATCTGGGTGCCGCGTTGGGTGCCGTCACGTTGGGTCCGGACGTGACACTGACCGCCACCGGTGCCACGTTGACCGTGGTCGACGTCGGTGCCGGCCATGGTGCCACGATTGTGGCCGAGGCGATGGATGTTCTTGGCACGATCTCTCCGGGCAATGACGGCATCGGCACCTTGACCATCGGCGACGGCGAACTGGGGCTGGCTGGCTCTGCCACGTACGATGCCCAGGTGAGCTTGAGCACTGGCGAAGCCGACCTGATCGAAGTGTCTGTCGGCTCGCTGCAGCTTGGCGGCACACTTAACGTGATCGGGACCGGCCGTACCACTTCCAATTCGTATGACGCCAAGCTCTCCCGCAGGGTTGTCAACAACAATTTCGGGGCCATCGGCGACGCCCCTTCCGGTACGGGTTTCGAGTTCGACGAGGTAATCCCGCCTTTCGGGCCGGGCGCGGCCGCGCACGTCGGCCACGGTGCCTTTCTCCGCGACGTCGCTTATCCGAAGAACGCGAGCAATATCACCGAAGGAGTCGACATCGAGTTGTTTGTGGCCTTGGGCGGTGACGCCGACGGCGACGGGAAGGTCTGGCTGAGCGACTGGGCCGCGTTGCGTGCCAACTTCGGCAA
>JABMRB010000052.1 GCA_013202865.1 Candidatus Nealsoniibacteriota bacterium
CCGGCATCTGGCAGACCGTCTGGCTGGAACCGGTTCCCGAGGCAAGGATCGCCCGGCTCCGCCACGTGCCGGACGTCGACGGCGGGGCCTTGCGATTGACCGTCGAGGGGATCGGCACCGGCAGCGGCTACGTCGTCGAGGCGGTCGCGCGGGCCGGCAACGTGGAAGTCGGCCGGACCTCCGGTCGCGTGGGCACCGAACTCCGCCTGGCCTTGCCTGCCGAGCAGTTCAAGCTCTGGTCGCCCGACGATCCCTTTCTCTACGACCTGACCGTGACGTTGAAACAGGACGGCCGGACGGTCGATCAGGTCGAAAGCTACTTCGGCATGCGGAAGATCGACATGGCCAAGGACGACGCGGGCCACTTGCGGATGCGGCTCAACGGCGAGTTCGTCTTCCAGGTCGGCCCGTTGGATCAGGGCTTCTGGCCCGACGGGCTCTACACGGCCCCGACCGACGAGGCCTTGCGATACGATATCGAGGTGACCAAGAAGCTCGGGTTCAACATGACGCGGAAGCACGTCAAGATCGAGCCGGCGCGTTGGTACTACTGGTGCGACAAGCTCGGGCTGCTCGTCTGGCAGGACATGCCCAGTGGAAATAACAAGACGCCCGAGTCCAAGAAACAGTTCGAGACCGAGTTGAAACGGCTCGTGACCGGCATGGGGAACCACCCGTCGATCATTATGTGGGTTGTCTTCAACGAGGGCTGGGGACAGCACGACACGGCCCGTTATTGTCAGTTGGTCAAGAAGATGGACCCGGGCCGGCTGGTTAGCAACGCCAGCGGATGGACCGACATGAAGGTAGGCGACGTCCTCGACGTTCACAAGTATCCGGGCCCCGGCGCCCCCGCACCGCAGCCGGACCGGGTCGGCGTGCTCGGCGAGTTCGGCGGACTGGGGCTCGGCGTCGACGGACACACGTGGGCCAAGAAGACCTGGGGGTATCGCGGCACGGAAAGCTCCCAGGAACTCACGCGACGCTACCAGTCGCTGTTGTCGCGCGTGTGGCAGTATCAAGAGTCGCACGGCATGTCGGCCGCCGTCTACACGCAGATCACCGACGTGGAGACCGAGTGCAACGGGCTGCTGACCTACGATCGGGCGGTTATCAAACCCAACGTGGCTGCGACGGTCGCTGCGAACCAGGGCCGCCTTCCCAAGCGGAAAGTCGTCGTCCCCACGTCGCAGGCCAAGGGTATCCCGTGGCGATACACGTTCGACAAGCCGGCCGACGGCTGGTTCAAGACCGATTTCGACGACTCGTCATGGAAGCAGGGCCCGGGCGGTTTCGGCACCAAGATGACGCCCGGCGCGGTCGTCCGCACCGAGTGGAGCAGCGACGACGTCTGGCTGCGACGCGAGTTCGAGATGCCCGAGATGAAAGAGGACGGCGTGAAGCAGGACGACTTGGAATTGACGGTCCATCACGATGAAGACGTCGAGATCTACATCAACGGCGTGCTGGCGGGGTCGGCCAAGGCCTTCTCGACCGACTACGAACCGCTGGATCTGACCGCCAAAGGCCGCGCGGCGCTGAAGACCGGCAAGAATATCTTTGCCGTCCACTGCAAGCAGACCATGGGCGGGCAATGCATCGACGTAGGCATTGTGCAGGTGATTCCGGCGGAGTGAAATGTCTCGCGTAGCTGGATTCGCAAGAATCCAGCTACCGGTGGCAGTGAACCGCCTCCGCCTTACCGTTGCAATCGGTAAGATCTTTCCAGACCGCCCCCCCTGCCCCGGCCAAGCCGCCTTTCGCTCGGCTGCTCGGCGTCCTACAATACAAGGGATACGTATACTTTCCATCATACCGGGTTGCGGGTGGAGATCTCCGCTTGCACCCAACCTGTCGTACCGACCCGATCATGGTGCCAACATGGGTCTTACCATTCTGCGTAGCGTCTTTGTGGCCGTGGCCATCGGCTTGGCGGTGTTGTTCGCCACGTCGGACATGGTTGACAAACAGAACGAGTGGATCTCGTGGGCCATTCTTGCCGGCATGCTGGTCCTGTCCGGCGGGATTATCGGCCTGGATATGGCGTTCCGTCGCAAACAGTTGGACACGATCTCGGCCGTCTACTTCGGATTGATCGTGGGGATGCTGATGGCCTACGTGGCCGGCCTGGCGCTGACGCCGCTGTTTCCCGTTGCCGAAGACCCCGATGCTATTCGGCTTGTGGGTCAAATCCGCGGTGCGGTCCAACTCATCCTCGGGCTGGTCTGCTGCTACGTCTGCATCAGTCTGCTGATGCAAACCCGGCACGATTTCCGCTTCATCATCCCCTACGTCGAATTCTCCAGAGAGGTCCGCGGCAGCCGCCCGTTGGTGCTCGATACCAGCGTGGTGATTGACGGGCGGATTGCCGACGTGGTCGATACCGAGCTGTTCGACGGGCAATTGGTGATGCCTAAGTTCGTCATCGGCGAGTTGCAGGGCATTGCCGACAGCTCCGACAAGCTCCGTCGCAGCCGCGGCCGGCGCGGACTCGATATTCTCAACCGGCTGCGCAACGACGAGAAGATCGACATGCAGATCTTCGACCGCGAGCTGCCCGAGTTCGCCGACCAATCGGTCGACATGAAGCTGGTGATCCTGGCCAAGCATCTCGAAGCACGGCTGGTGACCAACGATTACAATCTCAACAAGGTCGCCCGACTCGAAGGCGTCCAGGTGATCAACCTCAACGACGTCGCCAATGCCCTGAAGCCGGTCTTCCTGCCCGGCGAACGCATCGAAGTTCGCATCGTCAAACTGGGCGAAGAGGCGGGGCAGGGCGTCGGCTATCTCGACGACGGCACGATGGTGGTCGTCGAGTCGGGCCGCGATCACGTCAACAAGCAGGTCGCCGTCGCCGTGACCAGCGTCCTGCAAACCAGCGCCGGACGGATGGTCTTCGGCCGCTGCGAGAACTCACGCCGCAACAGCCGGTGAACGTAGGTTGCTAGGGGATTAGGGGTTTAGGTTTTCGCTTTGCAGCTTCTCGCGACATTGCAGATGCGCTCGGCAATTCAGAAGGAGGAGATTTGAATTGCCAGACACGCTCGCAACTTCGCAAAACGGCTGGAAGCACCATCCCTAACCCCCTAGC
>JABMRB010000413.1 GCA_013202865.1 Candidatus Nealsoniibacteriota bacterium
CCGGATCGTGCTCGTGCTCGACGGCGACGAAGCGGGCCAGAAGCGTGCGAACGAGGTGTTGGAGTTGTTCGTCGCCCAACAGGTCGATCTGCGGATCCTTACGTTGCCCGAGGGGAGTGATCCGTGCGATTTCCTACAGCAGCACGGGGCCGAGGCGTTCGGCGAGTTGCTCGAGGCCGAGGCGATCGACGCCCTGGAACACGCGTTTCGGGCGAAGACCCGGGGCGTGGATCTGGAGCGCGACGTCCACGCGGCAAGCCAGTCGCTGGAAGAGTTGGTCTCGATCATAGCCAAGGCACCGCGGTTGCGGCAGGACACCACGCGAGAAGACCGGCTCCGGGAGGAGAAGATCCTTCAACGGCTGGCGGCCCGGTTCCGCATCGACGAACAGGAGGTTCGCGGCCGGATGACCGCCTTGCGTCGCCGCCAGCAGACCCGCGGACCGACCCGTCGAACGGAGGAAGCGCCCGACGGGCCGGCGGAGAGCTACCGCGCCGAGTCGATCGATCCGATCTACCGCGAGTTATTAGAGCTGTTGATCGCCCGTCCTGAGCTTCTGGCGGTGGTACGCGAGCAGGTCGATCTCGGTCAGGCCGTCGGGGGCGCGGCCCGGGCAGTTTACGAAACCATGTGCCGATTGGCGGACGAGGGCGTCGAGCCCGGGTTCGATCGGCTGATGTTGCAGTTCGACCATCCGGGCGTGAAGAGCCTGCTGGTCGAACTGGATGAAGCGGCGCAAGCCAAACACGGCCCGGACGTTGACCCGAAGGCCGTGCTGGAGGAACTGATCGGAACTTTCAAGCAGAAGGAGACCCAGCGGCGGCGCCCCGAGCAACTCGTGGCGCTGCGCGAAGGACGGCTGGACGACAGCCAACAGAGTGAACTGCTGGAGAAGATCATTCAGCAGGAGAAGAACCGGCAGGATATTTCCGAGCCCACGGACGGGTGAGGATATCCGCGGCCGGGCGATCCGGCGGGGGCCGTACAGCATGGCCACCGCCGAACGATCGCACCCCCTTTCATCCCGCACGCCATGATGGCGCGAAAGGAGTACTGAGGTGGACCTTTTCGATAAGGATTTCCAGGAATTGGTCGCCAAGGGCAAGGCACGAGGCTATCTAACCTACGACGAGGTGAACGACTACCTGCCCGACGAAGCGGTTGACCCCTATCGTCTCGACAATCTCTTGATCACCCTGGACGAACAGGGTATCGACCTGGTCGACGAACCGCCCGAGGGTGAGTTCTTCGACGCTTCGGAGCAGGCCGAGCAACCCGCTGAGGCGAAGCAACCGCTCGCCGAAGGCGAAGTGGCCTCCAGTCCCACTGAGGCACCGCCGCCACCGCCCGACGTGACGAAGTGGAACAGCGACCCGATTCGCATGTATCTGAGCCAGATGGCCGAGATCCCCCTGCTCAGTCGCGAGGAGGAAATCTCCCTGGCTAAGAAGGTCGAAGTCACCCGAAAGCGATTCCGCCGAACGGTGATCGGTTGCAATCTGGCCATGCGGGCGACGCTCGGCACGCTGACCAAAGTGCATAGCGGGCGGCTGCCCTTCGATCGCACGATCAAGGTCTCGCTGACCGAACGGCTCACCAAGGAGCAGATCATCGCGCGGATGCCGCACAACCTCCAAACGTTGCGGCACCTGACCGGTGAGAACCGCGAGGACTTCAACCGGCTGCTGAACCGGCGGACTCCGGCGAAGATCCGCGCGGAAGCCCGAAAACGCTTCATCCGCCGCCGTCGCAAGATGCTGGTCCTGATCGAGGAACTCAGTCTGCGGACTCGGCCCGTGCAGTCGATGATGCGGCAAATGGAAGAGGCGTTGCAGCGTATGGAGCAGATCCGCGAGCAACTGCGGCACTTGATCGACATGCCCGCCACGCGTGACAAACGGGCGAATCTGCGCAAAGAACTCCGCGACCTGATGACGCTTGCCCAGGAAACGCCCAAGAGCCTGCGGGAGCGTTGTGTGCGGATGAGAGGCCAATATCACGACTACGAACAGGTCAAACGGCAACTCTCCGGCGGGAACCTCCGGCTGGTCGTCTCGATCGCCAAGAAATACCGCAATCGGGGGTTGAGCTTCCTCGATCTGATCCAGGAAGGCAATACGGGCCTGATGCGGGCGGTCGATAAGTACGAATATCGCCGCGGTTTTAAGTTCTCGACCTACGCCACATGGTGGATTCGCCAGGCGATTACCCGGGCAATTGCCGACCAGGCCCGAACGATCCGTATTCCGGTACACATGATCGATGTGCTCAGTAAGCTGCGAAATACGGCCAAAAGGCTGTTGCAGGAGATGGGCCGGGAGCCGACCACCGAAGAAACGGCCCTGGCGGCCGGGCTGAGCATGGAAGAAACTCGGCGGGTTCTTTCGATGGGTAGACACCCGGTGAGCCTTGACCGACCGGTCGGAGAAAGCGAAGATAGTTGTTTTGGCGAGTTCATCGAAGACAACGGGCTCCCGAGACCGGAGAAAGCGGCCGGAAATGGACTGTTGCGTGAGAAAATCGAAGGGTTGCTCAAGACGCTTACTTACCGCGAGCGGGAGATTATCCGTCTGCGGTATGGCCTCGGCGATGGGTATACGTATACCCTCGAAGAGGTGGGCCGGATCTTCAAGGTCACCCGAGAGCGGGTCCGCCAGATCGAAGCCAAGGCGGTTCGCAAGCTGCAACACCCGGTTCGCAGCCAGCAGCTTGCCGGGTTCCTCGAGAAAGTGGCAAGCTGACGGGTCCTACTGCCCCACACAAGCCGCCGGTTACCATCCGGCGGCTTTTTTTATTGGACACCACCTAGATCGAAACGACGCATCATGACACCATCGAACGTAGACGCGGGCGTGTTACGCACGCTGCACCGCATCCACCGCCAGCTTGGCGACCTGCAAGGACGACTCAACCGGCTGCCCAAGCAAATTCGCGCGGTCGAGGCCTACGTGGCACATCAGGAGGAGCTACTGAAAACGGCCACGCAGCAATCCAAGGCGGTCCGAGTGGCCTCCGACGCCAAGCAAGTGCAGCTCAAGGGCGGTGAAGGCAAGGTGGTCGAACTCGGCGCCAAGCTCAACACGTCTGCCAGCAATCGCGAGTACCAGGCGCTGAAGGACCAGATCGCTGCCCAGCAGATGACCAATAGCGTGTTGGAGGACGAGATCCTCGAGAGCCTCGACAAGATCGAAGCGTCGCGGCAAACGGTTGCCGAGGCCGAGGCCGCGCTGGCCACGGCCCGCAAGAAGTCGGCGACGGTCCACTCCGAGGCCGAGTCGCAGACGCCGGTGATCGAAGCCGACGTAGCCCGGCTGCAAGCCGAGTTGAGAGAGTGCGAGGCCCGATTGCCCGCCGAGGCTCGCGAGCCCTACAACCGGGTGATCCGCCACCACGGGGACGACGCCCTGGCCGCGGTGCAGAACCAGTTCTGTGGCGGGTGCAACCAGCACGTGCCGCTGAACGTCGTTGCCGAGATCATGCTCAAGAAACCCAAGTTCTGCAAGTCATGCGGACGGATGCTCTACATGCCGGAGGACGCAGAGAATGAAGAATGAAGAATATAGAATGAAGAATGAAGAGAGTTCCGCTCGGTTTCATCATTCATCATTCATCATTCATCATTCTGCACTGCTCTGCGTGGTGGCCGGAATTTGCCTTTCGCTGGCCGGGTGCTGGAGTTCCTCGGAGTCGGAGGTGGTGGTCTACACGGCACTCGATTCGGAGTTCTCGCAGCCGATCTTTGACGACTTCCAGCAGCAGGCGGACGTGACCGTGCGGGCGAAGTTCGACGTCGAGTCGACCAAGACGGTCGGCCTGACCGCCGCGATCATTGAGGAGCGCAACCGCCCGCGGTGCGACGTCTTCTGGAACAACGAGATCATCAACACGCTGCTGTTGAAACGAAAAGGCCTGCTGGAGGTCTACCGGCCGGCGATTGCCGAGAAATACCCCGCCGCGTTCCGCTCGGACGACGGGACCTGGCACGGGTTCGCCGCCCGGGCTCGCGTGCTGATCGTCAATAAGGAGAAGATGCCCGATCCGCAGAAGTGGCCGACGTCGATTCGGGATCTGGCCGATCCGAAGTGGCGGGGCAATTGTTGCATCGCCAAGCCGCTGGCCGGCACCACGGCCAGCCACGCGGCCTGTCTGTTTGCCGCCTGGGGCGACGAACAGGCCAAGGAGTTCTTCCGCAAATTGAAGGCCAACGACGTATCGATCCGCTCGGGCAACAAGGACGTGGCGCGGAAGGTCTCGGCCGGGCAGTTTGCCTTCGGGCTGACCGACACCGACGACGCGATCATCGAGATCGAACAGGGCCGGCCGGTGGCGATCGTCTATCCCGATCAGGGCAAGGACGGCCTGGGTACGCTGTTCATCCCCAACACGGTGGCCATCATCAAAGGGGGCCCCAATCCGGAACAGGCCCGGCGGCTGGTCGACTACGTGCTATCGGCCGCGGTCGAAAAGAAGCTGGCCGAGGGTCGCAGTGCCCAGATTCCACTGAATCCGGAGGTCGAAGCCAAGGTCCGCGTGAAGACGCCGCAGACGATCAAGCCGATGCAGATCGACTTCGAGGCCGCCGCCGAGAAGTGGGACACTGCGGCGGAGTTCCTGGCCGCTGAGTTTGCAGCACCGTAGGGGGCGTGCTTGCACACGAAAAAGAGGGACAGGCTGCTTTGTCGCATTAAAGTAGCCTGTCCCTCTTTTGCTCACACGCCAACAGGAGAGAAGCGACCGTGACGCCAAAAACAAGAAACAAGACCTGACCCCGCGGCGCTACCTTTCACGCGGCCGGGCGACGTGTGCCCTCGGGGTCGAGCTTTCCCGAGCGAATGCCGGCGTGGTCGGGTAGACCGTGCTCGTAGACCTTGGCCAGACGAATGAACCGGTAGTACGCGTACGAAACGGAAATGATCAGCCCGTACGTCCCCAGGAACACGTTCTTCCGCAAGAAGTAGGCCTTGAAGAACGTGGCGGGCAGTTCGATCAGCAGCCGCAACCGGCTCAGGCGTTTACCCCGGGCGATGAAGTCGGCTGCCTGCATGTCGGTGTAGCTGTTCACTTTGGCCAGGTAGTGCGACAGCGAGCGGATTGAATAGTGCAGGACCCGGTGCCGCAATTTGCCGACCTTGCCACGCTCCATGGCCACGCGGTCGTGGACCGGGCTCGTCTTGAACCGGCCACAGCGGCGGTCGTAAAGGCGGATCGGGTCGAGCGTGTAGGCCCAGCGGCTGGGACGCTTTTCGTGGGCGTAGACTTCCGAGATTTTGATGCGATAGGCGGCCTCGGCAGGCAGTTCGGCGGTGAACAACGCGCGGACCTCACGGGCCAACTCGGGTGTGACCCGTTCGTCGGCGTCCAGGTTCAAGAGCCAGTCGTTTCGGCACGACTCTTCGCCGAAGCGTTTCTGCATGCCATAGCCCTGCCACGGGTGAAAAAGCACCTGTGCGCCGGCCCGCTGGGCCACCGCGACCGTCTCGTCACTACTGCCGCTGTCGATGACGATCACCTCGTCGGCCCAATCGCGAACGCTCTCGATGGCCTCGGCGATCCGATCCGCTTCATCCTTGGCGATGATGAAGACGGAGATCGGCAGGCATGGTGTCGTGGGTTCTGCTGTCATTTGTAGACCGTTTGTAGTACCGCATTCATGCGGTTTTCGTGGTTTGAACCCGATCAGTCGGGTCACTACGAACCTCCGGGAACAATACCGAGGACGGCCCCCGAACTCCTTCCCCACCGATCGGCTTCGCGATTCTCCGGAAAAACTCGATGTACTGCTGCGCGATCGTCTCGCGGGAAAAATTGCGATCGTGTTTCTCTCGGCCGCCGGTAGCGATTCGCTTCCTAAGGGCCGTGTCGGCGAGCAGGCGGTTGATTGCCGCGGCCAGTGCCGCCGGATTTTCCGACGGTACGAGCAGCCCGTTCTCCTCATCGTCGATCAGCCAACTCGGGCCCTCGGCGGCGGTGGAGACGACCGGCAGGCCGTGCGTCCAGGCCTCGAGGATCACGTTGCCCAGCGGCTCGTGCCGCGAGGGCAACACGAACAGATCGGCCGCGCCGTACAGGGCCGAGGGGTCGTTGCGGAACCCCGGCATCCGGACCCGGTCGGCCACACCCAGTTCGCGGGCGAGTGCCTCGAGGTCGGCACGCATTTCCCCCACGCCGGCCAGCCAATAGTAGACGCCGGGGGTCGAAGCCAACGTCCGCAGCATCACGTCGAAGCCCTTCGACGGGTGCAGCCGGCCAAGGCTCAGCAGCAGCGGGATGTCCGGCGGCGTGTCCAATTCGGCACGGTCCAGCGGCGGCAGCCGCTCCAGATCGCCGAAGTCGCTGAGCATGCAGGTTCGCTCGGCAGGCCAGTCGCTTTCGACCAGGTATCGCACGATGTCGGGCGTGTTGCCGATCAGGTGGTCGCACTTGCGATAGTGTTTCAGCTTGTAGTATCCACCGAGCCGGGCGGCCGTGACGAAATCGCCCTGCGGACAGCGACGGGCGGCACGGTTGAGCCAGAGCAGGACGACGTCGGGGCGGAAATCGGCCAGTTGACGCCGCAGGCGAAACCGGGCGATCGGATCGGTCAGGCCGCCGAACTTCAGTTGCACCGTGTCGCATCCGCCGGCGCGTAATAAGTCCGCCCGATCGTTGCTGCTGCTGACGATCAGTCGCTGCGGCAGACCGGCCTGCTGCAAGGCTAACGCCAACTTGACGAAGAACGACTCGGCCCCGCCGCCGTTGCGGCCGATGAGCATCTGCAACACGCGGGGTAGCGGGCTCGTCTGACGTGTCGTCGGCATGGTCATGCGGTTCGCTCTGCCCGGTTGGCGGTGATTTGTTGGAAGAACTCGACGTACTGCCGCGTGATTGCCCGGCGGGAGAAGAGCCGGTCGTACTTCTGCTTGCCGCCGTCGGCGATCCGTCGGCGCAGGTCGCCGTCGGCAAGGACGCGATGGACTGCGGCGGCCAGACCCGACACGTCGTCGATCGGCACGAGCAGGCCCGTCCGTTCGTGGTCGATCAGCCAGCGAGGGCCTTCCGATGCGGTGGCGACCACCGGCAGGCCGTGCAACCAGGCCTCCAGCGTGCAGTTGCTTAGTGCCTCGCGGCGGGAGGTGACCACACAGACGTCGGCCGCCCGGTACAACGCCGATTGATCGCGGCGCCATCCGAGGAATCGAACGCGATCGGCAACGCCCAGGTCGTCGGCGAGCGTGCGGAGTTCCGCGTGCAGAGGTCCGTCGCCGGCCAACCAGAGGTAGGCCTTGGGGATCGACACGAGCGCCTGCAATAGCACGTCGAATCCTTTGCCGCCCTGCAATTGGCCGAGACTCAGCAGCAAGGGCGCATCGGCGGGTGTGTCGAGTTCCGTGCGGTCGGCCGGCGGCAGCATGGTCAGGTCGCCGAAGTTGGTGAGCATTGTTGCCCGGTCGGGCGGCCAGCCGCTGCGGACGATATGCTCGACCAAATCGGGTGTGTTGCCGATCAGGTAGTCGCACCGCCGGTAGTATTTCACGGGGTAGTATCCGCCGAACCGCCCGATCTTGACGAAGTTACCGCGCGGCAGCCGCCGGGCCGCCCGATTCATCCAGACCACGACCGCTTGGGGGCGGAACCGGACCACGTGCCGGTGCAGCCGCCACCGGGAGATCGGATCGCGTAGCCCGCCGAATCGCAACTGGACCACGTCGCAGCCGGCCTGCCGCAGCCACGCCGCCCGATTGTCGTTGGCCCCGATAATCAGCTTTTGCGGCAGCCCGGCCTGGTGCAGGCTGACGGCCAGTTTGTCGAAGAAGTTCTCCGCCCCGCCGTCGTATTCTCCGACAAGCATCTGCATCACGCGGGGCAGCGTCGACGACGGCCGCCGCCGCCGCCGAGGGGCAGCGGACCCGGAACGCCTTTGCCGTGTTGTTTCGCCGATGGTCATGCTACGCCGCCTTCACGCCGATCCGCCCGCTGTCGTCGACGCGGTTCAACAGGATCGAGACGTTGTTCTCCGCTATGTATTCGTCCACCGCCTTGCGGGCGCCCAGCCAATCGCCGTAGTCGTCGATCACCAGCACGCCGCCGGGAGCAAGGCGCGGGAACAGATGGACCAGTTCGTGCCGGGTCGACTCGTACCAATCGGTGTCGAGCCGCAGCAGCGAAATCTGTTCGGGGGCCCGCCCGGGCAACGTCTCCTCGACTTTGCCTCGGACCAGATGAGTCTTCTCGGCGTCGTACCCGGTGCCGTGCATCAGCGCGGTGACCTCTTCGAGCGAGGCTAGGCACCAGTCGCTGCGGTCCTCGCCCATCTGCCGTTTCTCGAACTTATCCAGAGCCTTGACGCCCTTGTACGAGACGTCGTCGCCGGTCGGCCGGACCATGCCCTCGAATGTGTCGTAGAGGTAGAGGTGCCGGTCGGTGCAATTGAGTTCCATCAGCGTTTGGGCCACGATCATCATCGAGCCCCCCCGCCACACGCCGCACTCGACCAGATCGCCCGGCACGCCGTTGGCAACGACGTAGCGGACGGCCTGGATCAGCGAGTACATCCGCTCGGCCGTCGTCTTTGTATAAGGCCGGGTCGCCCGAATGACGTGGACCTCCCGCTCGTCGAAATCGACCGGATACCCGTTCTTCGCCTGGCAGCGGACCAGCGAGTAGCCGCAGCGTCGGGCGAGGTTTCTAATCGATTTGCTCAGCAGCTTCATGACAGGGCCTGTTCGTTGTGGGGCCTGTTCGTTTGCGTGGCAAAGTGCGGTCTGGCAGGGGCGGGGCCGGGTCGCTCGGAAGCCAACTCTTGATAGAGGTCGAGGGTTTGATCGAGCATCGCCTGCAAGGTGAAGGTAGTGTTGCGGCCAACCGTGGGCGGATTGGCAAGGAACTCGCAAACCCGGTCGGCCAACGCGTCGACGTCACCGGCAGCGACCAACCCCTGCGGCAGGATCCGGCCGAGCACTTCACCCGGTCCGCTGCCGTCGAAGCCGACCACGGGCACGCCGAGACTCAACGCTTCGAGCACGGTCCGTCCGAACGCTTCCGGCGGATTGGACGATACGGAGACGATCGCGTCGGAGGCCGCGTAGACCTCGCGAACGTCGCTACGGTGACCGGTCAGCAGCACGTTGTCCAGTCCCTCGTCGAAGACCCGGCGGCGGATCTCCTCGGCGTAGGCCCGGCGACGTTTGTCTTCCCCGCCGACGATCACGCCGCGGACTTGTGGTGCCCGCTGCTTCAGCCGAGCCATCATCGTGAGAAACGCGTGATGGCCCTTGTAACGGGTCAGCCGGCCCGGCAAGGTGACGACCGGCCGGTCGCGTAGTTGTGGATATTCGGAGTACCAGCGGTCGAGCCACTCGGGCGTCGGGCGATACCCGTGGGGGAAGGCTGCCGGATCGATGCCGCGGTAGATCAGGCGGATTCGCTGCGGATCGGTGGCGGGGTAGTTCTCGGTGATGTATCGCCGGACGGTCTGCGAGATAGCGATCACCCGCTCGCCGCGGGTCATTACCCGGCTGTAGCGGTTCACCGAGTAGAGCCCGTGGCAGGTCGTCACCAACCGGGGCCGTTGTGCGGGTTTCATCCGTCGCCATGCCAGGTAGGCAACCCAGGCCGGCACGCGAGAACGGACATGGAGCACGTCGGCCCGACGGTCGCGGAGCAATCGCCGCATCGGGCGGACGTAGCGCAGCGTGAGCAGCGACTTACGGTGAACGGGCCACAACACGTGATGGCTGCCTTGGGCCGTGAGCTGCTCGACGAGCCGGCCGCCGCCGGAGACAACGATCGACCGGTGCCCTCGCCGCACCAGCTCGCCGGCCACTTCCAACGTGCCACGTTCAACGCCGCCACTTTCCAACTCGGGCAACACCTGGACGACAGTCAGTCGGCGTTCATTCATAGTTGTGCAACCTACGAGGAATTAGCGATGCTTGCGGACGGACGGTCCGTGGCGGGAATTTGGCGATGGCGGCCCGGAAAATGGGCCCTGGGAAAAGTGGGCCGGATAATAGAGAGAACGCCGACATGGCGTCAATGCCGATCTCGGACCGAGAATCTGCGACGAAGACGCTGCGACCCGACTTAGAAAGGGAAACGGAGGGAGTGGAATGGAGTGGTTTGCCATTATGCCTAGCCCCTGCTAGCGCTTGCCAGAATCTCTGCGGATAGCCCTTGACAACGCCCCCCTGCTATCAGCTACGCTGAGAAACACCACCCCCCACAAAAGGGGCGTAGCGGACATCGCCTGAATTGGTTACTAACCAGTGAGATCGCAAGCAATTAGAGTAGACAAATCGGGCGATATCCCGTTATTAGTGTAGGGGGTAACACCACAACATGATTTGATTCCGATGCAACGGAATCAGCTTGGAGCCAAGCCATGAAACGCTTCCTCCCCATGCTGTCGTTGATCCTACACGTCATGCCAATAGAGGTCGAGCGGTGAAGAATAGGCAGAAATCGGGCCCGAAACCCTGGCGGCAATTGAAGACGGCGGTCGAACAGGCGTGCTCTGCGTTGCGGGTTTCTCACCGCGATTTCGCCCAGGGACGGGGTCTTCAAGACCTGCTGATGGACGCCGAAACAGGGAATTGGGACGCCGAGACGCTTGCTCTGAAGGCGTTGGAACACTGCTGCCAGATGCCGCCGGGCACATTCGAGCAAGTTGCTGTGCTGGCTATCGTGGATCTACTGGATTCCGCCCTTGGTAAACCGGCCGAAGACGACCCCAACACGAAACGACGTGCCCGAGACCTGTGGCAAATCGTCGGTGGAGGTGCCGACCCCAAAGGATGCAAGCAGTGGCTGCACGCTTGGTACGGTTAGCCTTCTTCAGAGAAGATCGAGGCGATTTCAGTCATCCGGGCCTCTCGCTGCCGGTACTCATCTTCGGGAATTGCATCGACGTAGATGTTCAATTCCTCGCCATTTTGTGCTTCCTGCCAAGTCTTTGATAGTCGATGGCTGAAATCGCTAACTTCCTCAGCGGACTTCCCATCGACGAACTTCACCGCGAGTGAAATCGCCTCGATAGCCTCGGGAGAAAGTTTGGCTGCGTCTGGACAATTCCCGGTCAGTTCAAAGCGAAATCCGTGAAAATCACCGTAGTCAAGCTGCTTGACCGTTAATACCTCTTCAGCAATCAGCTCACCGATCAAGACATCCGAACGGTCGATACCAGGCCCGCGTGGCATACGTACGATCGGCCAGAAGGTGAGGTAGCCGGGTTGCCGATCGGCATAAATCAAGTGGGCTAGATAGAACGCCTTGAAGAGATTCGTCTTGTTGTCAAGCTGCCCACCAGCTTGACGAACGATCTCAGCGATCACCTGTTTGGCGAGATTCTTGTCTTGATCAGACATGCGACCCAGTCCTCGTGAAGAGGGGCGACAGTCGCGTCCATGTTAGGACCCCAAAGGCGTTGGCTTCCATGCCTTGCCTCCTTAGTGTATCTTATAATCCCATCGGCGAACAGCCAACCACCACAAAGGGGGGCTTGTTCAGATGGCCCTTGTACTCTTCCTGTCTAATCTAATTCACGCTAGGACCAAACGCAAGCATTCAGCACCGATCCCGAGGCGTCTCGCAACGCGGTCGTGAGAGTACCTGAACAGATTGGCCGATGCAAGCCGAGATTTACACACCCCCAACGCTGACCGATCGCCGGACTACACCTGACGAGGGCCCGAAGTTGCAGCGTGACCGGTCCGTCGCTCAAGCTGGGAACGACGTTGCGGTGATCCCTCCAGCAGCCGGCTGCGGACTTGCTCGGTGCAGCGGGCCGCTTCGTCCAATTCGTGCGGAGGACGGCTCAAGACGCCGTTGCTGCGCCACTGCCGGAAGGGCGTGACCCAGCCGTCGTCGACCAGCCGTTGCAAGCCCTGGGCCACCCGGCCCGAACGACGCTGCGGCACCGAGAGCAAGCCCACCATGGCGCCGGAGGTCATCGCCTCGTAGACCATCGAGACACTGTCTTCGGTAACCCAGACGGCGCCGGCGGCGGCCAGATGCTCGGGCACCCAACTTGGCGTGGTCTGCTCGAACGGCACGATCGTGAGATTCTCGGCCTGCAAGGCCCGCAAACGCGGCAACAGCGAGGTGGGCGTCCGCCGCGAGGTGGTGAGTGTCCAGCGATGGTGCGGATGGCGACGGACGATCTCCTGAACCTGTTCCACGGCCCGGGCGTCGGACCAGCCGTAGTGCGACGACGGGCCACCGATGAGGATCAGCCCCTCGTCGTTGGTGTGTTTCGACGTCGGCTTCAGATTGTTCAGCACGCCCCGAGTCAGGACCACGTTCGACCGCGGCTTCACGCCGTCGTGTTCTGGAATCAGGCACATGTCGAACCAGTGGATTGGCAGCCCTGGCTTCATCAGCACGACCGACCGGCCGCCAAACGCTCGCCGGGCCGCCAGCACGGCCGGATGGGTGGCATGGCCGGCGCCGAGAATCAACGTCGGCCGGGGCAAATCCTTGCCGGCGGGGAAACGCCCCCGGGCCCAATCCAGCAGCGAGCGGACCCGCGAAGGTGCCCGGATTGTGTGGACGTCCACGGGCGTCTGCTCGGCCAAGGCCCGGATCAGACCCCGCATCTGGTTCAGATGCCCTGCCTTCCCGTCGGTAATGCACCAGATGGCGACCCATGCCGGCACACGAGAACGGACATCGAGAACGTCGACCCGGCGGTCGCGGAGCACTCGTCGCATCGGGCGGACGTAGCGGAGTGTCAGCGACGACTTGCGGTGGAGGGGCCACTGCACGTGCTGGCTGCCGTCGGCGATCAACTGTTCGACGAGCTGGCCGCCGCCGGAGATGACAATCGACCGGTGCCCTCGCCGCGCACGCTCGCCGGCTACTTCCAGCGTGCCACGTTCGACGCCGCCACTTTCCAACTCGGGCAGCACCTGGGCGACGGTTAGTCGGCGTTCATTCATAGTTGCGCAACCAATCAGTTCCAGCCGGTCGGCTTGACGGAAACTCGGCGATGGCGGCCCGGGAAATGGGCCCTGGGAAAAGCGGGCCAGATCATAGAGCGAACGCCGACATGGCGTCAATGCCGATCTGTCGGCCGGGCCGCCCGGTACCCCTGCTATGGGGTGGTCCGTTCAGGGCGCCGACCGGGCTGCGGACGATGGCGATCCGGCCGTGGGCCCTCCAGCAGCCGGCTGCGGACCAATTCGGTGCAGCGGGCCGCTTCGTCTAATTCGTGCGGAGGGCGGCTCAAGACGCCGTTGCTGCGCCACTGCCGGAAAGG
>JABMRB010000414.1 GCA_013202865.1 Candidatus Nealsoniibacteriota bacterium
ATCGAACGAAGGGGAGGGCCGTGTTTCTACCGAGATTCGCGGCCCTTTCCGTTGATCCCCCTCCCCTTTGTTCTGAAAACGCACGTCTCTTTCTGATTAGCTTATCCGGCCAGGTACGCTGTTTCCGGATGAACCGTCTTTTTCCGCTAGCATCGAAGCAAGTAGCCAATCCTCTCCGGAAAACGACCTGGGCCACCCATGACTGTTTCCAATACTCGGCCGTCCGCGGCGAATGACCTTTGACACAGATTCGGAGTTATCTGAACAACCCAAGTACCTCTACAAAAAGGACGTATTCTATGTACAAGATCTCTTGTTTCCTGATGTTGTTGGGCGGCCTGATGATGCTAACCGGCTGCGGACAGAGCGGCGATTCAATGATGAAAGAGCAAATCGTCGCGATGAACGAGTTTGCCGACGCCATCGAGTCCGATTCCACGGAGGACGAACTCAAGGCCATCAAGGAGCGTATGGAGGCCGTCGACAAAAAGATCAAGGAACTTCCCGAGGAAGAGCAGAAGGCGTTGCTTGAGAAACACAAGAAGGAGCTGACCGCCGCCAGCGAGAAGGTGACCAAGGCCATGATGGGCAAGATGGGCGAGGCCATGGAAGGTTTCATGAAGGGCATGCCGGAGGGGATGCCCAAAATGCCCGGTGGGTAGGTTGTCTCACCGCGGGCCTGGTGGGTGGATGGCAGTGTTGATTTTGCGGAGGTCGCGCCGGTGGCGCGGAATACTGGGCCGAAGGTACGTCAGAGGCCGGAGCTTCCTACCGCGAAGCGGTTGAACAACGCAGACCGGGGTCAGCCGCGCCCCCCCGGGAATCGGACTCCCCTTCCTTACCCCGGCAGCACGACCGGGATGAGTCTCTTGCCCATCATGCCCAACAACACGGCACAGGCTAGCGACGCCAGACTCAGTAGTAGAACGTAGATGCGAGTCTCCGCCGTGAAGCCCTGCAAGGCAACGATCACCCCGCCGACGGCCGAAAACAATAGCAGCGCGGAGCCGGCCGCGATCTTTCGGATTAGCGCGGGCGGGCTCAATCGCTTGAGCTTGATCCGGGCGTCGAACAGGCCACTGAGAAAGGCTCCGACGGTCGTCAACGGCAATAGCAGGGCCGTGAAACTCGTCACGACTGCCAGTTCCTTCTCGTAGAACGACGGCAGCAGCAAGTTGGCCAGAATCAGCGGCGGGAGCATCGAGACAAACGCTTGCGGGAAATGAACCAGGATCGGATGCAGGTCGAGGTTCAGCAGAAACCTCCGCCGTGGCGAGACCTTGTCCTCGTACGGCTCGAAGACGGACCGCTGAAAGCCGCACGCCGGACATACTTCGCCCAGCTTCGATTCTCGAGTAATGTAGTTGCACGCTTTGCATCGTACAAGTGATGACATGATTGGCTATGCTCTGCTTGGAAAGAAGAAACCGGCACGAGGCACCATGGAGAGCTTACAGGACAGAACGCCCGTGTGTCAATGACGGGCCCTTGAATACCGGTGGGAGGGGCATTGCCCTGCCCGTCCGCTCTTGCGACAATTCGGGCTTGGCCTCAGATGTGTTGTGTAGCCATCTCGCTGCGGCGAGATGCAGCTCCGCGAGATACAGCTTCGTCTTGCGGAGCGAGACGGCTACTGATTACAACCCACGGGAATTGCAGCGATGAATTCACGCCAGCGGGTGATCTGTGCGATCAATCATCGGCAGCCCGACCGGGTGCCGATCGACTTGGGCGGTACGCGGCAGTCGGGCATCGCGGCGTCAACGTATCACCGGCTCAAACAACGGCTCGGAATCGACACGCCCACGCGGGTCTACGACGTCTACCAGATGCTGGCCGAGATCGACCGGCCCATGCTCGAGCGGTTCGGGGCCGACGTGATCGGGCTGAACCGCCCGATTGTCGCATTCGGAATTCGCAACGAGAACTGGAAGCCATGGACGCTCTTCGACGGCACGCCGGTCGAGGTGCCCGGCCCGTTCGAGCCGGAAACACAGCCCGACGGCAGCCTGTTGTTGCGTCACGACGACGGCAGTCCGTTGGCCCGGATGCCCAAGGGCGGGTTCTATTTCGATCGCGTCGATAAGTATCCCGGGGCAGTGCACGCCGATCCGGAAAGGCTCGAACTGCCGCTGCTGAGTACCGAAGAGTGCGACCATCTCCGCGATCAGGCCGAGGCGTACCGGCAGAACACCGACCTGGCGATCATCGCCGCAATGGGCCCGCCGCATGAACTGTTCTTCGGCCTGGGTACGGGCGATTTCCAGGCGTGGATGGTCACACTGGCTACCGAGCCGGACTACGTCCATGCGCTCAACGAACGGCTGACCGAGGCGTGGCTCGAAAACCTGCGGCGTTTCTCCGACGCGGTCGGCGATCGCGTGCAGATCCTGCAGTTCAACGACGACCTGGGCACGCAAGACGCCCCGTTCCTCTCGCTGGCTATGTTCCGCGAGTTGATCTTTCCCTACTACAAGCGCGGGCTCGATTGGGTCCACGAGCACACTGAGATGAAAGTCTTCATGCACAACGACGGGGCGATCTTTGATTTCTTGCCGACCTTGATCAAGATGGGCGTCGACATCCTCAATCCGGTGCAGACGACCGCCAAAGGCA
>JABMRB010000415.1 GCA_013202865.1 Candidatus Nealsoniibacteriota bacterium
CTGGGGGCTGGGGGCGAGGGTGCTTTGCGTTGACCTGTCGCTCGACCCAAACGTAGTAGGCGCCGCGGGCGTTGCCTTGCTTGTCGCTGAACCAGGTTCGCAGCCGGGTGCTGCCTGGGCTTAGCTTGGCGGTGAAGGTTACTTCCTTGGCGTTTGTTTCCACGGGTAGTGTGGCATCGAAGTCTTCGATCTTCAGCCGTGCCCGGGTGGCGATCAGCGGCGGCGCCTGGCGCAGGTAGGCGGGTTTCTCCGGCGGATCGGCGTCGCTGGTGTCGTTGATCGCCAGCGCGGCCTCGCGGGGCCAGCGTCGCAGCGTGAACCGATACGTCCCGGCCTGTTCGACGCGAATCGGCCAATAACCGTTGTGATGCAATCCGGCCACGATGTGTGCCTGGCCCCAAGGCATGTCGCGCTGGTTGCCCGTGGCGTTGTTCCAGTGGTAGCACGTCAACCGAACCGGGTTCTCCCGGTCCGAACCGATTGGGATCTCAGTCGTCTCGTCGTGGCGCTGCGCAACGTCACTCCACCACCGCTCGTACGCTG
Source organism: Candidatus Nealsoniibacteriota bacterium (assembly GCA_013202865.1). Taxonomy (GTDB): domain Bacteria; phylum Planctomycetota; class Planctomycetia; order Pirellulales; family Thermoguttaceae; genus JABMRB01. The sequence goes on from JABMRB010000415.1 coordinate 544, forward strand.
CGCGAAGCCGTGCGACCACCTCGGGCTGCTCGGCCGCGATATTGCGCTGTTGGCCCGGGTCGGCCTTGACGTCGTACAACTGCTTGCCATCGACCAGTCGCCAGCGATCGGTCATCACCGCACATCGCCGCCACTTAACAGGCCGGTCGACGACGTTCTGCAACTCGACAAAGAGCACGCGATCGGGCCAGTTCGCCTCCTCGCCTTGAAGCAACGACACCAGACTGCGACCGTCGAACGTGACGTCCTCGGGCGGCTTTAAGGAGCACAAGTCGAGCAGCGTCGGTAAGATATCGACGTGGTTGGCGATCCGCCGCACGTCGCGCCCGCCCTGCAACCCGCCGTCGGGCCAATGGAACCAACAGGGTACGCGATGCCCGCCGTCGTATTGTGACCCCTTCGCCCCGCGCATGCCCGCGTTGAAACCGACGATCCGGCCGTCGCCGAGCCGTCGCACGCCCCGGGCGGTTCCGTTGTCGGTCATGAAGATCAAGATTGTGTTCTCTTCAAGGTCCAACCGGCGCAGTTCCCGTTGCAGGCGCCCGACGTTCTCGTCGATCTTGGCGATCATCCCGTAAAACGCCGCATGGGGCACGTTCTCGTTGTCGCGATACGGCGCCTCATATTCTTCCGGCACCAAATAGGGAGCGTGCGGCACGTTGAGCGAAAGGTAGACGAAGAAGGGGACGTGGCGGCTCTGCTCGATGAACTCGATCGCGCCGTCGAACCAGACGTCGGTACAATAGCCGGGATACTTCTGCTGCCGGCCGTTGTGGAGATACGTGTCGCCGAAGTAGTCGTTCAACCAGAAGTCGGGCACGTGGCCCACCACGCCGCCGCCGTGGACCAGCACTTCCCGAAACCCGCGGTCCTGCGGCCGGTAAGGGTAGTTGTCGCCGAGGTGCCATTTACCGAAGATCGCCGTGCGGTACCCGTCGGCCGAGAACAGGTCGGCCACGGTCGTCTCGTCCGGCCGCAGCAAGGATCGGCTCATCACCACGTGCCACACACCGACCCGGTTGGGATACCGTCCGGTCATCAATGCCGCCCGCGTCGGCGAACAAACCGGGCTGACGTGGAAGTCGGCCAACCGCACGCTTTGCCCGTGCAAGCGATCGAGGTTCGGTGTGCGAATCACTCGATTCCCATGGCAGCCCAAGTCGCCGTAACCCTGATCGTCGGTAAGAATCAGGATCACATTCGGCTGCCGCGCCCACGCCGGGCCGTGGATCAGGCAGAGCAATGCGACTTGTAGAATAATGAATCCTCTCATGGACCCTCACACCTCGACGTAACACGCCGGGTCCTCCCATTGACCGAGCTCTTCCTGAAACACGCGGCTGCGGTCGACTTCAAGTTGGCCGTCGGCGGCGATGCGGATCGCGTAACGCGGCAGCGGGCGCGGGGCGGGGCCCTCGAAGTTCACACCGTCGCGATAGAACCCGCTGCCGTGACACGGACACTTGAACTTCTGCTCGTTCTCCTGCCACAACGTAATGCAGCCGAGATGCGTGCAGGTGGTCGACAGCGCGACAATCTGCCGCCGCCCGGCGTGTTCGCTGCGGACGATCCATACGCCGTAGCGCTGCTTGAATCGCGTCTCCACGTAGCCGTCCGGATAGTCGCCGGGAAAACCGACTTTGAACCGCTTGGCCGGTTCTGTGATCGTGTTGGGCATCATGAACCGCGCCGTACCGGCCGCCCACAACCCGGCCACGCCCCCCAACGCCATGAACCCCAGCCCAACCAGCGAGCCGAACATCACCCCCAGCAGACTGCGACGCCGCCGATCGACCTCGGGGCCTTCGCCCTGCTCGGCCAGGATGTTTGGGTTGTTGTCTTCTGCCGAACTCATCGACACGATCTCCGAGGAACGCAAGCCGGGAGGGGTTCGTGGTGACCGCATTCATGCGGTTTTCGCAGTCCGGACCCGATAAATCGGGTCACTACAAGCCTTTGCGAATGGTCTGGGGGAGGCGTCGGCCGATACGGGCGACAGCAGGCAAAGGGTGGGACACGATGGCTACTGCACTCCGTTATCGCTTCTCGACGCTGCCGTGTCAAGCACGATGGGTGGTTGGGGTGTAGGGCCCTAGCCACTGCTGGCGCGACCACCGGTCGCGGCTTTGTGGACTAACTGCTGGCGCGACCACCGGTCGCGGCTTTGTGGATTATACGTCGTCTTCGATTACCCATGGCTTGCGATAGTCTCGTTTGAAGAGCTTCATCGCCTCCGCGTTGTTGACGATCTCCTCGGTGGCCGGGTCGATGTCCAGCTTCTGGCCGCCGGTGCGCAGACTGATGTTGGCGTAATGAATCCAGAGCGCGCTGAGGTGGCCTTTCTCGACGTCGGCGTTGGGCTGCTGCCGACTGCGCACGCATTGGATGAAGTTCTCCTTGTGCGGCGGATCGGGAAACCGGCCGTACGCCTGCGCCGAAACTACCGGCTTGCGGTCCTTGGGGCGGATGTAGACTTGCCACCCGCCGCCGTGCCGCCCGACGCACATCAGCCCCTTGGTGCCGTAGATCTCGATCCGCGTGGCGTTCTGCGGCCAATAGGGAAACATGTCGTTGTCGCGCAGGAAACCGTCGGTCTTGAGCATGTAGGGCGTGTAGAGCGTCAACTCGAACGTGACCATCAGCTTGTCGAAATCGTAAACGGCCACCTGCGTGTCGGGTGTGTCGGCCGCACCCGTGCCGGCGTACCGACCGCCGGTCGAGTAGACCGCGCGGGGATGCTTCACCCCCAGCAGCCACCGGGCCAGGTCGATCTGGTGGCTGGCGTCGTTGGCGATGTCGCCGCCCGAGTATCGCCAGAGATGGTTCCAGTAGCTGTGCAACGTGGCGTTATACGGATGCTCCGGCGCCGGCCCATTCCACATGTCCCAGTTGAGCCCCTCGGGCGTCGGGCTGTCGGCGGCCATGGGGCGGTTGGGCCAACTCTTCTGGTTGTAGATGCGGCATAGATGGATCGTACCCAGCTTGCCCTCGTCGAGGAACTTCTTGGCCTCGATGTTGTACGGCGCGCTGCGGTTCTGCGTGCCGACTTGCACCACGCGGTTGTGCTTCCGCGCCGCCTCGACCATCTTGCGGCCTTCCCAGCAACTCTGGCTGGCCGGCTTCTCCACGTAGACGTCCTTGCCCGCCTGACAACTCCAGACCGCGGCCGGGGCGTGCCAGTGGTCGGGCGTGGCGACGATCATCGCGTCGACCGACTTGTCGTCGAGCACGTCGCGAAAGTCCTGCACGCACTTAGGCGCCCGGCCGCCTTGCCGCTCGGCGATCGACTTCGCCCGCGACGCAAACAGCCGGCTATCGACGTCGGCGATGTAGGCATATTCGCAATCACCCCGTTCGAGGAACCCGGCAGCCAGATGGGCCCCCCGGCCGTGTACTCCCACCGCAGCCAGCACAACCTTCTCGGCCGCCGGCGCCCCACGGGCCGACTCCGCATTGGCGAGGATCGTCACCCCGGCAGCCAACCCCAGCGAGGTCCTCTTCGTCCGATCCAGAAACTCCCGACGACTATAACCGGCCATAGCAGATCCTCCCAAGTAAGAGATGGCTTTTCCCGCACCCCCAAGAATCTACCAAATCTCCCTCGATCCCGCCATTCGGGGTGGAACAGGGGTCGGGCCGCTTGCGGCTTAGCCGTTTCTCGCACGACATTGCTAAGCCGCAAGCGGCAACAGGTGGTCGAAGAGGTCATACTACGCTAGAATCGGCTCGTCAGACCAACCAACGACCTAGCAGCGGGAAGGATTCTTCAGATGAACGTTCTGATCGTCGGCAGCGGGGGCCGGGAACACGCCCTGGCATGGAAAATCGCACAGAGCCCGAGAGTTGAGCGGGTTTTCGTCGCCCCGGGCAACGCCGGAACGGCCGCCGACGCCGAAAACGTCGATATCTCGACCGACGATTTCCCCGCGCTGATCAAGTTCGCTCAGGAGAACGAGGTCGGTTTGACCGTAGTCGGGCCGGAAGCCCCCCTGGCCGCTGGTATCGTCGATGTGTTCCAGGACGCCGGCCTGCGGGTGTTCGGCCCCAACGCGGCGGCCGCCGAGCTGGAGGGTAGTAAGGTCTTCTGCAAGGACCTGCTGCGAGACGCCGACGTGGCCAGTGGCGAGTATCAGACGTTTGAAGACGTCGACGAGGCGGTTATGTTCCTCGAAGAACGCGAGGACGTGCCGGTGGTGGTCAAGGCCGACGGGCTGGCCGCCGGCAAGGGCGTGATCGTCTGCTCCTGCCGCGACGAGGCCCTGGCCGCGGTCGAGAAGATCGCCCGGCAGAAGGCCTACGGCGACGCGGGCAACCGCATCCTGATCGAGGAACGGCTCGACGGGCAAGAGGCCAGTGTGTTGGCGATTACCGACGGCCAGACGCTGGTCATGTTGCAGCCGGCCCAGGACCACAAGCCGGCCTACGACGGCGACACGGGTCCGAACACGGGCGGCATGGGCGCCTACTGCCCGGCGCCGCTCATGGACGACGAGATGCTCCATTGGGTCGAAGAGAAGGTCCTGGTGCCGACGATCCACGCCATGAAACGTGCCCGCCGGCCGTTCTCCGGTGTACTCTACGCCGGTCTGATGATCACCAACCAGGGCCCCAAGGTACTCGAATACAACGTCCGATTCGGCGACCCCGAGTGTCAGCCGCTGTTGTTCCGCTTGAAGACCGATCTGGTCGACGTACTCGAAGCGACCGTCGACGGGCGGCTCGATCAACTCGACCCGCTCGAGTGGGACCCGCGCCCGTCGGTCTGCGTGGTGATGGCCTCCGAAGGCTATCCGAACAGTTACGAGAAGGGTCGACCGATCCGCGGCCTGGACGAAGCGGCCAAGCTGGCCGACACCAAAGTCTTCCACGCCGGCACGGGTCTGCTCAACGGTCAGGTCGTCAACACGGGCGGTCGCGTCCTGAACGTCACCGCCATGGGCGACAACATCGCCAGAGCCAAGCTGGCCGCCTACACGGCCGTGAAGTGCATCCGCTGGGACGGCGCCTGGTGCCGCAAAGATATTTCGGATAAAGCCTTGTTCTGAACTGAGTAAAGATGTACGACGTGGAGTCACAAGCATGAAACGAATACTAGCCGGTCTCCTGGCCTTGCATGTCTTGCTCTGCAAATCGGCGATCGCCGGCGAGAAGCCGAACATCGTGGTCATTCTCGTCGACGACATGGGTTACGGCGACCCGGGGTGCTACAACAAGTCGTCGAAGATTCCCACGCCGCAGATCGATTCGCTCGCTCGCGACGGAATGCGTTTCACCGACGCCCACGCGCCGGGAGCACTGTGCCATCCGTCCCGGTACGGCCTGTTGACCGGACAGCACCCGTTCCGAACCGACGTATCGGTCTGGCGCAAGCAACCGGTGATCAAGAAGGGACAGGCGACAATCGCCTCCGTGGTACGATCGCAGGGATATCGTACGGCGATGGTTGGGAAGTGGCATCTCGGCTTTCAGGAAGACGGCTACGACAAGCCGCTACCCGGCGGCCCCGTGGATTGCGGTTTCGACACGTTCTTCGGCATCCGCGCCTCGACCGACATCCCGCCCTACTTCTACATTCGAGACGATCGTGCCGTGTTGCCGCCGACGAAGCAGATCGAAGCGAACCGGAGCGAAGGTTGGTCGCCCATTCAAGGCGCGTTCTGGCGAGCCGGTGGCATTGCGCCCGACCTTCAACTGAAAGACGTGTTGCCCCGATTCACCGACGAAGCGGTCTCGGTCATCCAAACACACGCCAAAGCCGATACGGATAAGCCGTTGATGCTCTACCTGGCCTATCCGGCGCCGCACACCCCGTGGCTTCCGTCGCCCGAGTTTCAGGGGCGCAGCCGGGCCGGCATGTACGGTGATTTCCTGACGATGGTCGATGCCATGATCGGCCGGGTGCTGAAGGCTCTGGAAGACGCGGAGATGGTCGACGATACCCTGGTCGTTTTCAGCTCCGACAACGGACCGGTTTGGTACGACCGGGACGTTGAACGTTTTGGCCACGATTCGTCGGGCGGTCTGCGGGGTATGAAAGGCGACGCCTGGGAGTGTGGGCATCGGATGCCGTTTGTCGTGCGTTGGCCCGGCAAGGTTCGGCCGGGATCGGTAAGCGGTCAGACGATCTGCTTCACGGACCTGTTGGCGACTTTCGCCGCGGTGGTCGGTGCCGAGTTGCCGGAGGATGCCGGCGGCGATAGTTTCGACGTCCTGCCCGTCTTGCTGGGCAAACAGCCGGAAGACGTCCCGATTCGCGGTCCGCTGGTCATCCCTTCCGCCAGCGGCGCGATGACGATCCGGTCCGGCCCCTGGAAGTTGATCGCCGCGCTGGGCTCCGGCGGTTTCTCACAGCCTCGCCGCATCAAACCAACGCCCGGCGGCCCCCAGGGTCAACTGTACAATCTGGCCGACGACCTCGGGGAAACGAACAATCTGTACCAGAAGGCACCGGAGGTCGTGAAACGTCTCCGCGTCGAGCTCGCTCGAATTCGCGACGCGCAACGTAGTCCTCCCCGTACGCAACCCTCTTCGGCGATTGGACGCGTTCGGCAACAGAGATGAGGGACCGGTACTTCGCCGCGCCAGATACGATGGGCCAACGGGTTAACGCTCGACGGCCGAGATTGCGGTCAATTCGGTAGATTCGACGGCGCCGGTTGCGGCGGGGGCACGGCCGCCGCCGGTGGCATCGCTTCCAGTGGCGGCATCGTGTCCAGTGGCGGAGGTGAGGGTATCGCCGGCTGCAGGTGCATTGTCCGATTCGGGTCCATCGTCTGTTGCGGATAGGTGCCCCGGCTGACGACGGGTGCCCTTTGCATACTGTAGTTGAGGGGGCGGGCCGGGCCGCGGAGTCGGTCGAGCTTGGCGGCGTCGATGTAGGCCTTGTTGGGCCAGGGCCCTTCGGCCATGACGACTCCACAGTAGTCCAGCAGTGTGCCTTTCTCGAAGTGTACGTTGCGCATTGCCAAGGCATATTCGACTTGTGCCTGGAAGTACCGGATTTCAGCGTCGGCGGCGCGGCGTTGGGCATCCAGCACGACGAAGAACTGGGGCCTGGTGGTTTCGTCGTGCGGTCTTCTGAACTTTTCCCAGAGTCTTTTCAGTTGGTCTTGGGCCGCCGCATTGCGGTTGAAGCTCGTGATCATGCCCGCGTAGGCCCGGTCCATCTCGGCCACCGCGTTGCTCAGGTCGTGGATCACCTGGCGTTCCTGTTCCCGGAGTACGATGGTGGCCTGCGCCACGCGAAGTTGGGCGTTTCGCACGCTGGTGTGGGCCTGGCGGAAACCGATCGGCATGGAGAACTCGGCTCCCAGCATCCACTCCTGGAAATCGCCGGAAGTGAGGTCCATGAAGGCGTTGTCGAAGCGCGCCTTGCCGTCCCGCTCGCCATCGATCAACTCCTCGCCGAAGCCCCGCCACCGATAGCGGCCCACCAAGTCGAGACTGGGCAGCAGATGGTTCTTGGCGGCGATTAGTTCCAGTTCGTGTCTCTTAACTTGCCATCTCTGGCGTCGCAACTCGGCCCGCCTGATCAGCGCCTCCACGTTGACCGCGTGCCAGTCGAAGGTCACCGGGGCCCTGGGAGGCTCGTCGACCGGACGGATCAGCGCCAGGTCGTTGATCGGCAAGCCGATCAACAGTCGCAGCTTCCGCTCGTGGACGTGTACACCCGGAAGCCCGCGAAACGTGCCGGGCGTACTCCCGTTGTTTGTGCGAGTGCCTTCCAGCAGGCGGCCGGCCAGCGCGTCTTGGACTTCCTGCTCGAAGCGGAAGTACTGCTCGCGGGCCTGGGCTTCCTTCTCAGCTTCTCCACCCTCTCGGCCCTCCCAGGCCTTGACCGTTCGCCAAGTTTCCAGGCTCGCGTCGCGGGCCCTGACCTTGGTGTCGAGATTGCGATAGGCGAAGTAGAGATCCCAGTAGGCGTTTTCGACGTTGCTGACGAAATTGCGCAGCCCCATTTCAAACTCGGCGAGGCTGACGTCCGTGCTGATCCGCGCAATCAGCACGCCGTTGGCGGCTCCCGGCTGGGAGCCGGGACCGGCAATCCGGTTGAACAGCAAGCCGCCACCCTGCAGCAAGGGATGCCGGACCTCGCCTTCCAGGGAGACGTTCCAGGCGCCGTTGGGAAACGTGTTGGCCACGGAGCTGTCGTTATCGAAATCGATGTTCTTTCGCAGGCTGAACTGGCTGCCCGTGGCCGCACGTTTGGATAGCTCCGCCTGGAAAACGTCCAGATCCTGTTGAAAGAAACCGGTTTGGCCGAGCGACTCGTTGTTCAGCCGACGGTCGTTCTTCTCGAAGAACAACTCGGTGGAGAACTGCGTATCGAAGGCGCTCAGCGCCGCTTCCACGCCGTACCGCGGATCGGACTCCCGAATCGCCGGGCCGTAGGGCGTCCTTACGGATTCGGGCGTCCTCAGGACCGTTCCGCCGAGATCGCGCAAGACCCTCGAATGGGTCAGCGCCAAATGCACGACTTGCTGCAGAGCCATCGGCTCAAACTCCACCGGACCGTCCTGGCGAATCGTCCGTGGTTGCTGAGGGCTGAGAACCGTCTCGTCGAACGTTGTCAAGACGTCAGGGTATTCGATTTCCGCCGCCACGGTTTCGTAGTGGGAATATTCATCGTCGCCGATGAACGTTGCAGACTTCGGTCGTTGGAGGGAGCAGCCGGGGGCTACAAGCAGAGCGCCAACTAGTGGCCCAACAAGCCATGAGAGTTGTTGCTTCATGAGTATCCGGCCTGGGAACCCTGAGTCTGTGGATAACGTGCCCGCGGCTCTCTCTTGTTTGATCGGCAGGACATGCCTGCACATCTTCTTTTTTCGTCATAATCGTCAAAACCGGCAAAACTTACGGCAATTACGGCTTTCCTGAATATCGCAGAGCGCCCATGTTTCGCTTCTGTCGGTGATCTGTCGGGCATTGTTCCCACAACGAGAACATGGCCCGTGCATCGGGGACGAGCGGGCCGAATGCAAACGTATAGTTGGATACTATGGATAGCGCCCCACCCAATCCGCCGTCAGAATCGAACGACGAAGCTTGGCGCCAGATCGAGAATCTGGTCGAGCAACTCGCCGAACTGTCTCGGTCGGAGGTCTCGGTCGGGGAGTTCTACAAGGAGCTGTTGGATCGAATCGTGTCGGGTCTGGCAGCGTCGGGTGGGACTGTCTGGACCCGTGATGCGGGGGCCGGGTTGCAGCCGCGCTATCGGATCAATCCACCCGAGAACAGCGGTGGCGAGCCCGGCCCCGGGTGGCCGGGCCACGACCGGCTGATCGAAACCGTCCTGGCGAGCGACCGGCCGCAACTCGTGCCGCCCCGTTCGGCAGCAGCCGGCGACGACCAGACGAAGAACCCGACGCCGTTTCTGTTGGTCCTGTGTCCCTGGCGGGTGGACGACGAGTTGGCCGGCGTGATCGAGGTGTTTCAGCGTCCCGGGGCAAGTCCCGAAACTCGACGCGGCTATCTCCAATTTCTCTCGGTGATCTGCGAGTTGGTGACCGATTTCCACGGCAACCGCCGGGTGCGGACGTTCCAGGCCCACGCGGCGTACTGGCGGCGATTCGAGCAGTACGTTGCCGCCGTCCACAGTAGCCTCGACTTGCGTCAAACCGCCTATCAGATCGCCAACGAGGGCCGGCGGTTGATCGACTGCGACCGGGTCAGCGTGCTCAGCGCGCATGGCTCGAAGTGCCGGCTGCTGGCGGCAAGCGGCGTGGACACGCCCAATCGCCGGGCGAACACGGTTCGGCAGTTGGAACGACTGGCCGCGGCGGTGATGGCGTGCAACGAACCGCTGTGGTATTGCCCGGGGTCGGGTGATCTGCCACCACCGATCGAGCGGCCGTTGAACTCGTACGTCGACCAGACGCACGTCCGCCTGCTGGCCGCGGTTCTGTTGAGGGCGGCCAAGGCTGACGACGGCGGCGGGCAATCGCAACCGTTGGGGATGTTGATCGTCGAGCGGTTCCGGGGGGCGGCCGACGACGATTTACGGGAGCGCGTCGATGTGGCGAGCCGCCACGGCGCGTTGGCCCTGCAAAACGCCCTGGAATTGCGGAACGTGCCGTTTGCACGCCCGCTGCGGATGTTGGGCACCGTCCTCCACGGATCCCGGCTGCCCAAGGCGATCTGCGTCTTGCTGGCCGTGGCGGCCGCCGTGATTGCCCTGGTAGCGGTGCCGGCCGATTTCGAGGTGGAGGCCCGGGGCGAGTTGCAGCCGCGCGATCAACGCGACGTGTTTGCACCGGCCAACGGCGTGGTGAGCAGCCTGCGCGTGGCGCATGCCGCGGAGGTTCACACGAACGATCTGCTGCTGACGTTGCGCAGGCCGGAACTGGATCTCGAATTCCAGCGAGTCTGGGGTGAGTTGCAGACGGCGCAACAACGGTTGGCGACGATCGAAGCCGAACGGCTTCAGAATCCCCGCGAAACCGAAGAGCAGAGGCGCCGGTATCAGCAGTTGACCGCCGAGGAGGAAGAGCTCAAGCAGTGGGCCGACAGCCTGCAGCGGCAATACGAGATCGTGCAGAAGCAGCAGTCGGCCTTGGAGGTACGCAGCCCGATCGGCGGCCGGATCTTGACGTGGAACATCAAGCAACTGCTCGAGGCCCGGCCCGTGCAACAGGGACAGCTCCTGACCACGGTGGCGAACTTGCGGGGAGACTGGGTCCTGGAGCTCGAAGTGCCGGGCGACCGGATCGCCGATGTGCTGGCGGCGGAGGAGCGGTTCCGCCGCCGCGCGGAGGTCACGTTCGTGCTAGCAACCGATCCGGGCGTCGTTTACCGGGGACGGATCGAGGACGTTGCCCCCCGGGTGGAGATTGCCGAATCGGAGCAGTCGGTGGTGTTGGCGACGGTGTGCTTCGACCGCGATGACGTGCCGAAGTTGATTCCGGGGGCGACGGTGGTGGGAAAGATCAATTGCGGCCGGCGGTCGCTCGGGTACGTGTGGCTGCACGACCTGTTCGAGGCCGTTGAAGCGTGGGTGCTTTTCTGACGAATCAGCGTCGGGGTGCAAACCGGACAAGATACAGACAGTGGTGTCGAGGGACGTGAGATGACCAGTTTTGCAGTTTTCCCGTTGATTGTGGTTCTCTCGAGTGCCATGGCCGGCGAGGCTTCGGTTGGCCGGATCGAGGTCCCGTCGATGCTTATTCAGTTGGTCGAGCAGGTCGACGTGCCGGCCCAGGCCGCCGGCATCTTGACGGACGTCGAGGTGCAGGAAGGTTGCATGGTCGACGAGGGCACGTTGCTGGCCCGGATCATGGACGTGGAGGCCCGGCACGCGGAGACCCAGGCGAAGACCCAACTCGAAATCGCCCGCTTGAACGCTGAGAACGACGTCAACGTACGGTACGCGAGGAAGTCGGCGGAGGTAGCCAAGGCGGAGCTGCAGCGGGCGTTGAACTCGAATAAGAAATATGCTGGCAGCGTGTCGGCGTCGGAAATCGACCGGTTGAAGCTGGCGACCGAGCGGGCGGTGCTGGAGATCGAGCAAGCCGAGCGAGATTTCCTGATCGTCAAGCACATGCAGCGGATCAAGGAGACCGAGTATCAACTCGCTTGCTATCGGGTCCGGCAGCGAGAGATCGTCGCCCCCTTGGCCGGGATGGTCGCGCAGGTGAATCGGTTCCGTGGCGAGTGGGTCGAACCGAAGGACCCCGTGCTGCGGATTCTGCGAATCGATCGGCTGCGGGTAGAAGGTTTTCTGAACGTGAAGGACGTGCGGCGCGACTTGCAGGGTTGCCCGGTTACGCTCACGGTCGATTTACCCGGCCGGCCCGGGGCCGAGTTCCCCGGAAAGATCGTCTTTCTCAGTCCGGAGATCGATCCCATCAACGCCCAGATCCGCGTCTGGGCCGAGGTGGAGAACGTTGGCCTCCGCCTGCGGCCGGGGATGCGGGCGAAAATGACCGTCGAAACGGCGCCGGCGGAGTCCGACGAGAAGCCGTTAGTACCTCAACGCTAACTTGGGCAACGACGACAAGAGTAGTATCAGGAGACGCTGCGTCGATGACTTCTCCCGGTGACGTACCCGATTCCGCGGAGGCCCGCCGCATTGCGCTGCGCATGCGCCCGGACCTTTCGATCCATCCGCAACGGATCGGGCGACATTGCTATTGGGTCGTCAAGGACCCGGTCGCGCTGACGTACTTCCATCTGCGCGACGAGGAACATGCTATCCTGCAGATGCTCGACGGGCGCGTCAGCCTCACGGAGATCAAACGCCGATTCGAACGGGCATTCGCACCGATGCAGATCACTTTCGAGCGGATTCAGGGCTTTCTCGCCAGGCTGCACGACTTCGGGCTGCTGCTGGCGGAAGCGCCCGGCCAGGGGCAACAGCTCCTGTCGCGATTCGGTCGGCGGCGGCGAACCGAGGTGATCCGATCGCTGACCGGAGTACTAGCCATTCGGTTTCGGGGGATCGATCCGGAGCCGATCCTCGGGTGGCTCTATCCCAAGTGCCGTTGGATGTTCTCTCGCTGGTGCCTGTTGGCCGGTATCCTCCTGGTGCTGGCTGCGGCGACGTTGGTTGCGGTGAAGTTCGACGTCCTGCAATCGAAGCTGCCCGACTACTACGCGTTCTTCAGCTTCCACAACGTCGTCTGGATAGCCGTGGCCCTAGCCGTCGCCAAGGTGTTGCACGAACTCGGCCACGCGCTGACCTGCAAACATTTCGGCGGCGAGTGCCACGAGATGGGTGTCATGCTGCTGGTGTTCACGCCATGCCTGTTCTGCAACGTCTCCGATTCCTGGATGTTCGCCAGCAAGTGGAAGCGGATCGCCGTGACCGCCGCCGGGATGGGCGTGGAACTCGTGCTTGCGTCAGTCTGCACGTTCCTCTGGTGGTTCAGCGAGCCGGGGCTGCTGAACACGATCTGCCTGAACACGATGTTCGTCTGCTCGGTTAGCACCATCCTGTTCAACGGCAATCCCCTGCTGCGATACGACGGCTACTTCGTCCTTTCCGATCTGCTGGAGGTGCCCAATCTCGCGCAGCAATCCCGTGCGGTGGTCTCCCGCGCCGCGGCAACGCTCCTGTTGGGTATGAAGCCGTCGGACAATCGCGCCCAGCCCGACGCCCGACGCAGCCTGCTGGCAGCCTATGGAATCGCCTCGACACTCTATCGCTGGGCGATCGTGGTGGTCATCCTGTGGTTCTGCGCCAAGACGCTCAGGCCGTACGGTCTGGAGGTTCTCGTCCAGGTTTTGGCGGTGGCCGTGATCGGGGGGATGCTGGCGGTACCCGTGCGGAACACGGCCTCTGCGCTGCGCAATCCGGGTTGGCGGGGCCTGGTGCGTCCGCGGCGCGTCACCCTGACCTGTGCCGGACTGGGGCTGGCAGCGGCGGCAGCGTGGCTGGTGCCCCTGCCGCTGAGCGTCACCGCGCCGGCCGTGTTGCAGCCCGAGGCGGCCCATCACGTCTACGTCCCGGGCGCCGGCAAGCTGGTCCGTGCGATTCCCGTCGGCACGACCGTCAAGAAGGGAGACCTGCTGGCCGAACTGGAAGATTACGACGTTTTGATGGAGGTCCAGCAGCTCTCCGGGCGTTGCAATCGACAGCGCAAGCACTTGGAAAACTTGAGGTATCGGCTCGTCCGCGATCCCGGCGTCGGGCCGCAGATCCCCGCGGCTGAAGAGGCCTTGGCCGACCTGGAAGAACGTTGGCACCAGCGCCGCCGCGACCGGCAGCGGCTTCTGCTAACGGCGTCCGCGCCGGGAGTCGTGTTGCCGGCCGCAAGACTGCCCCGGCAGCCGCCGACCCGCGGCCAACTGCAAGCGTGGTGGGGAAACCCGCTCGAGCAACACAATCTCGGTTGCCGCTTGGAGACCGGGACCACGCTCTGCCTGATCGGTACCCCTGCGCGCTTCGAGGTAGTCCTGGCAATCAACCAATCCGACGTGACGTTCGTGCGTAAGGGGCAGCGGGTGCGAATTCAACTGGACGAACTGCCCGGAAAAATCCTTCACGGCGCGATCAGAGAAATCGCCAGGATCGACTTGAAGGTCGTGCCTCGCGAGTTTGCCTTGGGTCAGGCTTTGCCCGCGCGAGTCGACGAACACGGCGTGCCCCGCCCGACGGAGACTTCCTACCATGCCCGCGTGTCACTGGACAACCATCCGCCACACCTGTTGACCGGCTCGGTCGGCCGAGCAAAGATCCTCGCCGATCCCCAGCCGCTACTGCGGCGATTCGCCCGGTACTTGCAGCAGACGTTCCGCTTCGAGTTTTAAGGGACCGCGAAGATCAGCCCGGCAATGACCCCGCCCTCAATGGCCCCGGCCTTCGGCTCCAACGGCGGGCGGTGGACCTGATAGGGGGCGCAACTTCCCGGACGGTAGTAACCCAGCGTGTAGACGTGCTCGCGCGGAGGCTGGGTCGTCATCTGGTAGGGTAACGTGCATACGGTTGCGAAGAAGCGGGCCCCCGAGATCACCGGTTGGGCGGCCGAAAAACGCGAGTAACCGTACCGCTCGAGGTTGACTTCCTCGAAGTACAACGGCCGGTGGCACAGACCGGAAGCCTCCCACTGATACATACAATACGACCAGCCGCGGCCGGTGTAGGTCCCCTCCGTGGCCGTTTCGTACGGGAGAAACCTGCCCTCGTCCAAAGCCAGGTTTGGAGGCAGTTCGTCACCGGTTTTGGGAAGGACGTCGATCGTGATGTCCCCTACGCTCCGCTTGTCCGGGTCGTCAACTTCTTCACCTACGTCCGCAGAAGGCTCGATCGGTTGGAGCACGTCGGTAGTGTCATCCTGCTCGAGTTTCTGCAAATGCGCCGCCGTCGAAACCGGGGCGTCGTCTACCGAATCGGTGGCTGGCTCGAGTAGATCGAATTCGCCGGCAATCCTCATGCTCACGCCGAAATCGCTCTCCGGCTCGCTCGGTTGCTCCCTCTCGTCGGCGGTCTTGAGAATGGCGATGGCCGCCAGGATAGAAGCCATTCTGTCGTCGTCCGGCGGCAGTGAGACCGCCCGGTCGGGAGTCGAGCCGGTGGCTTGAGCAACTCGTTCTTCCGGTGCGTCCGGCTCTTGCGGTACGTCTGCTTCTTCTGCGGAAAATGTCGCATACGCCGCCGGCTTGATGGGCTCACTTGATGGCTCCACCTCCCGCATGCCGATCAACACCGACGGCCAGTCGCCGCAGAGCGATTCGACGTGCCGGTCCGCCAATCCCTCTTCCCTTGCAGTCGGCCTCATGCCGGGTCGCGAAGCTTCGGCCGCAACACGGATCTCTTTGGCCATGGCACCAGTCGGTGGTTCGGCAAACGTGCCGGGATCTGCGATCGTACCCAGCGGGTGAGGCCCGTTCACGTGACACCCGATCAGCAGCGGCAGAACACACAGCAGCAGCCCGAGCAAACCTGCACCTTCAACAAAAAGGCCTCGGACCGGCACTCCCGTCGGCCGAAGTCCGCGTACCACGCTCTGGCAAAGCGAATCGATCTGGGGCATGACTGTCTTCTCTTGGGGGCAAACGGCGCAAGACATGGCGAGCCGGCCACCTTGCTTCCACGGTTGTCTTCGTCCGTGAGTAACCAGTACCATCACATCCGCCAGATCAACCGACAAACTCCCTGGAACCGGTCCGTGTTGCTCAATGGGATTAACCAATACAGCAGGAAAATTCGACACAGCAGAACTAACTGGCACATCGAGAACAACCCAAATAACCGGCAAATCCCCCCATCGTCTCGGTCGCGATTTTCAATTGGATGCGGGCTAGCTGGTCCACCTGTCATCTTGCCGCGTCTGGCTGACAACCCCAGCCAGCGACCGCCAACACACCATGTGGCGATCACCCCGCCGCATGGCTAATATACTTACCCCCAGCGTGCCTATTACCCTTCCGTTTGGGTTGACAACACCACCCTCGTCTAGCGAGAATGGGTTGAATGGGATGTTCCCGAGGTTCGGGGGGAATTGATCCGTCGCATTGCCTGCTTTCGACGGATGCTCCCCGTTCGAGCCAATTGCGTCAAAGCCTTTGGCGATTCAGACGCCACCTTGCCGCCACACCGGCAGCAGTGGGCTTCTTCCGAGGAGTGGTTGAATGCGAATTGTAGCCTGCTTGCGGAAACTGAGGGGAATCTGCGCCTCCGCGCTACCCAAGCCGGCGTCCCGCGATTTCCGTCAGCAACTCGTGCCTAACTTGTTTGTCAGACAATTGGAAGAAAGACGCGTACTGAGTGCAACGCCGCTAAGTCCCGATGACGGCACGCAGCAGGTTACGCTCGGCGCGGGCGATCTTGCCGACGACGGAACCGCGGACACGTTTGAGGTGGTCCGCCAAGACGACCAAGTCGAAGTCTCCCTCAACGGCAACCAGATCTACAACGCCTCGCTGGCGAACGTGCAGAGGATCACGGTGGAAGGCTCCGGTGACGACGATCTCTTCATTGTAGACTACTCCGGCGGCAATCCGCTGCCCGGCGGCGGGATCGTTTTCCAGGGGATGGGTCAATCGGACGGGGGAAAGGACGTTCTGCAGATTGACGGCGGAGCGGTCGACGGCGGCATCGAGACCCTTACCCACCAGTTCGACCGCGTCGGTGAAGGTCTGATTCACGTGGCTAGTCACGGCGAAGACGCCCTCGGTAAGGCGGCACCGCTGACGTATTCGGGCGTTGAGTTCGTCAACGACCATTCCGGCGCTCAAACTCTGCACTTCCAACTCAATGCGGGAGCCGAAACGGTCACGATTTCGGACGATGGGAACGCCGACGACGGCGAGTCGATCATCCGTTCGTCCAGGGGCACTTCCGTGTCGTTCGGCGCCGCCGTGACGTCCTTGACCGTTGACGCCCGTGGTGCGGAAGACAGTGGAAACGACGTGATTCGCGTCGACGGGCTGGATTCGCAGTGCGCTGCCGACGTCACACTGCTGGGCGACGGCGGGGACGAAATCCGTTTCTCCGGCGACGTCGATCTCGGTGGCGGCAATCTCACGGCAGCCGCCGGCTCGATCCAGTTCGACGGGGCCCTCGTCAGCCGAGGAGCGACCGTCCAGCTCGATGCGGGAAGCGACGGCACGCTACTCGTGTCCGGATCAATCGACGTCTCTGACGCGGGCGCCGGCAGCACCGGCGGCACCGTTGAATTGCTCGGCGATCGCGTCGGCCTGCTCGGCGACGCCCGTGTCGACGTCTCCGGTGACGCCGGTGGCGGCACGGTCCTGGTCGGCGGCGACTACCGCGGGGAGAACCCCGGCGTGCGAAACGCCTCCCTTACCGCCGTCGGGCAGAACGCCCTTATTTCCGCCAACGCCTTGACGACCGGCGATGCGGGAAAAGTCGTCGTTTGGGCCGATGGCGTGACCAGGTTCTACGGCCACGTCGATGCACGCGGCGGCGTCCGGGCCGGAGACGGCGGGTTCGTCGAAGTGTCGGGCAAGCAACACCTGGACTTCCGTGGTACGGTCGATACCAGGGCCCCCGGCGGCAGCATGGGCGTGCTCCTGCTCGACCCGAACGACTTGACGATCATCGACGGAGTTGGCCCCGGAACGCAGGACTTCAACCTGCCCCAAATTTTCGCGGGCGATCCTCCCCCACCCCCCCCTCCCCTCCCGCCAAGTACGGTCGCAGAAGCGACGCTCGAAGGCCTCGCCTTCGGGGCCAACGTCATCCTGGAGGCCACCGGGCAGATTACGGTCGCGAATCTGACCGACGATCTGCTGAACATGGCGCAGACCACAGGCAGCCTGCGGATTACGTCAACGGCAACCAACGGTATCACGTTCGCCGACGCAAACGACGAAATCCGAAGCGCCGGCGGCGCCCTCACGCTGGAGGCCCAGGGCACCGGTTCGCTGCAAAATATCGGCAAGCTGACGACCAACGGTGGTGCGCTGCTGTTGAAATCGAACGGCGGCATGACGTTGGCCGGGGCCATTAACGCCGGTGCGGTGACCGTTACCAGCGTGGGGGCGGTCGTGCTCAATGCCGACATCGTGACCGCCGGCGCGACAATTGCGTTTTCCTCCGGCGTGGAGGTCGGTAACGCCCAGACGGTGACTATCAACTCCGCCAACGGAGTTGCGGCGGGAGCCGACGTCACGTTTGGCGGCACGGTCGACGGACAGGCACCACCTGCCGGCGGCGAGACGCTGTCGGTCAACGCAGGTACCGGCGGCAACGTTCAGTTCCAGGACGCCGTCGGCGGTACTGCAATTCTGGACGTGACGATTACCAACAGTAACTCGACCACCTTCAGCAATACGGTCACGGCTGGCACGTTGGTGCTGACGGATACGACCGGGGCCGTGACCTTCAGCGGCAACGTCACGATCAACGCTCTGAACACGACCGCCCAAGCCTACGCCGTCGCATTGCACGGCGCCCTGAACGTAGTCGACACCGATACCACGTTTAACAACACGACCACGGTCAC
>JABMRB010000416.1 GCA_013202865.1 Candidatus Nealsoniibacteriota bacterium
ACTGGATCAAGCAGTCGATCAAACGGGCGTTGATCAATACCGCCAAGACGATCCGCATCCCGGCCTACATGGTCGAGTTGCTCTCGAAATGGCGTCGCGCAAGCACTCGGTTGGCCGAAGAACTCGGGCGTACGCCCACGCCCGAAGAGATCGCCCGGGTGCTGGGGTTACCCAAGAAAAAGCTCCCCATCATCAAGAAGGCGATTCGCATCTACAACCTCACGCCGCAAACCGATCAGGCCGACGCCGGTTGGTCGCTCGGCGAGATGATCATGGACGACCGGATCCGCAGCCCGGAAGACGAACTGGTCGAGCACGACAATCTCAACCACGTGCTGGCCCAGTTGGAGACGATGGATCAGCGCGAGGCAACCGTATTACGGATGCGGTTCGGGCTGAACGACAACGAGCCTCGCACGCTCAAAGAGATCGGCGAGAAGCTCGGTCTGACCCGCGAACGGGTCCGGCAGATCGAGACCGAGGCCCTGGGTAAGCTGGCTGAAAGCCTTGGGGATCCGTCGTAGGGATTTCGACTTTCCGACGGGCTCGGAGGCCCATCGTACACATTGCCAGCAACCCCTCAGTAGCGGGGGCACGGCGAAAAAAAGTTTTCTATTCGGGTGCAAATTCGTTGACATACTTTCCGAATCTGCTAGAATCAGCACATATCGTGTCAGTTTAACTTAGCAGGCAGTTTCCGCACCCGATCCACCGACCGCCCTATTTCCTGGCGGCAGGTCTTTCTCGGGTGCGTTTTCTTTTCTTGACCCGCTCTTCGGGATCGCGCGCTGCCACCCGCCAAGTTATCGCTGGCGGGGTCGCGCCGCCGTCGAGGAGCGTGCCGCAGAACTCCGCAACTTAAGAGAGATTGTGAAAGGACCACTACCAATGAAGAACACAAGCTGCAAACATCGCGTTCGCGCCGGGTTACTGGCGGGTATCTTCCTGGCTTCCATATCGATTGCCGCCTCGCCGGTCAGGGCCGAGTTCATCGGACTTGTTACGGTTACGGCCACCAACAGCCACGGAAGCGCGTCAGCCAACTTCAATCCGCTGTCGCATCTGCCGCCACAAGCTCAGGTGCCCGAGCGCGTTCGCTTAATGCTTGCGGAAAAATTCAAGATGAGGTCGCAAGGCGAGGTCATCGGTACCATCGACGAGTTGATCATCGACATGGACGGCGATCCGGTTGTGCAACTGACCTTCGGCGCTACCTCCGGCAGTTCCGACACGACCTTCTCGATCACATCCACCGTAGTCGCCTTCGACCCGCTGTCGTTTCCGACTGCCGAGGCTACGATGAACGGTACTCTGACCGACACCGGCAACGACGGCGCGTCGCTGAGTTCGACGTCCGGCCTGTTCCAAGCGCTCTACAACGGCGACACCACCTTCGCGAGCCTGGTCGGTGGCGTCAACGGCGGTGCCGGCTCGGTTACGGAGTTCGGCCAGCTCTTGGGACCGATGGAGATCGACGGCGACGTCGACAGCATTCAGGGCATCGTGCAGTTCACCCTCTCGGCCGATGACACGGTCAGCGGCGTCGGCCGATTCGAGGTGACACCCCAAATCCCAGAACCCTCCACGTTCGTGTTGCTGGGTATAGCCGCCGTCGGCCTGCTGATCCGCACACGGCGACGGCAGAGATGAGCCGTTGAGTGAACTGAATCACAGTGGCACCGGCGTCTCGCCGGTGTGATGGAACTTGTGGTAGCGTGTCAACTTGGGCATCACCGGCGAGACGCCGGTGCCACTACTCCCCTCCCCCACTACTCGGCCGGATCGTCATCGGCCTCGAACACCAGCGGACACTCGGACGCGGGGTCGTCGATCCGCACCGCCGTCTTGCCGTCCAAGAGGTCGTCGAACAGACGGCCGACGAACTGAGCCCTCCATCCGCGGGCGAGCTTCGGCGGATTTTGACGCGACGGTTGCGACCCGCCTCGGCAGATGATCCAGTCCCGCACGTCGGTGGGGCTGCCGACCAGATTCGGGGCAAGCTGGGCGCGGCGACAGATGCTGCTCAGCGCCGCAAAGAGAAACTGCCCGAGCACCGAGAGCTTCGGCTTGCGCTGCGACGGCGTGGTCTTCGGGCATTCTTCGTCGCTCAGGTCGAGACCTTGCTGAATGCACGCGGCGATATCATCCAGGCGGCGCCGCAGGTCACCCCGGTCCAGGCCGCGAACGGCGCCGATCCGTTTCACGTCGGCCGTGCCGCGTCGGGCGAGCTCGATGATCAGGTCGTCGCGCAACACGCGCCGAACCGGTGTGTCGCGACGTTGGGCCTCGGCCTCGCGCCATCGCCACAGTTCGCGGACGATCGCCAGCGTGCGGGCGTTCAGGTTCGAGTTACCCGAGACTCGCCTCCACCGCTCGTGCGAAAAACTCCGTTGGATCTCCGCCTGCCAGGTCTCGATCTCTTCGTCGAACCACTCGAGCCGGTCCTGCTTCTGCAAGCTTGCGTGCAACTTGCTCCGTAGCGGTCCGAGGTAGTCGACGTCCTCCAGGGCGTATTGGATCTGCCGCTTTGAAAGCGGGCGGCGGCGCCAGTCGGTGCGGGTTTCGCGATTGGTGGAGGCACCACCCAGCAGCCGCGAAACGAGCGTCCCGTAGGCGGCCGGGTACTCCATGCCCGCTAGCCCGGCGGCGATCTGCACGTCGAAGACTCGTTGGGGCTGTTGCCCGACCGCTTGCAGACAGAACTCCATCTCGATGCGGCCGGCATGCACGATCGTCTCGTGGTCACCCGTGACGAGCGTTTCCCAAAACGGCGTGACGTCTTCGACCGCCAGCGTGTCGATCACGGCCATCTTCCCGCCGGCGGCCACCTGGACGAGACAGAGGACCGGGCGGTAGGTGTGCTCGGAGACGAACTCCGTATCCAGCGCGATCGACTCGCTCCCGGCAATCTCGCGACAATAGTCCTGTAACTGGCGGTCCGTCGTAATGTTTTCGTATTGCACGCGAATTCCATTCAGACAAAGCTACCGCAGAAAGATCAACGTGGTGATGATCAGCAACGGCAGGAGGAAGATACAACTATAGAGCATATAGCCGAAGAAGCTAGGCATGCGGACGCCCGATTTCTCGGCAATCGCTTTTACCATGAAATTCGGCCCGTTGCCGATGTAAGTCATCGCCCCCATGAACACGGCCCCCAGGCTGACGGCCTCGAGCAGGCCCTGCTCGACGCCTGCCATCAGGTCCGTACCGCCGAGCGTCTTGGCCGTCTCGAAGAAGACCCCGTAGGTCGGGGCGTTGTCTAACCCCGCCGCG
>JABMRB010000417.1 GCA_013202865.1 Candidatus Nealsoniibacteriota bacterium
GACCACCCACCTCAACCTCGCCGTCTTCCTTCTCCGGCGGCAACTCGATCGTCTGCATCTTAATCAACGCCCCCATGCCGACCACTGCCAGCGCCAGTCCGAACGCCGCACAGGGAAAACCGGCCCGACGTTGAGCGGCGGGGCTCGCCCAAACGCCCCAGGTGATCCCCATCGTCCAGAGGCCGTTGGCCAGATGATACACACAAGCCAGCACACCCACGGCGTAGAGCACGAACATCATCGTCGAGCCCTGGATCACGGCGGCGGCGGTTGCCACGTTCTCCGGATCGAACACGGCCCCACCCAGCGGCCGGGCGACCTGCTCGGTCCACCATGCGAACCGAAACCAACCGTGCATCTGGAAGACGTGCCAGACGATGAACACAAAGGCAATCACACCCGTGGCGCGCTGCAACGTATATCGCCAGTTTCCCGCGTAGGGATAGCTGCCCAGGTTGCGTTTTCCGCGGGTGACGATGATCAGCCCGATCAGGCCGTGAAACAGAATGGGCAGGAAGATCAACGCCCATTCGAGGAAGAACAGCGTGGTCGGGCCGATCACGTGGATCTGATCGGCACGACGCTGATACGTTTCCAAACCGTCCAGCACGGCGGCGTTGGTGGCCAGATGGAAGCACAAGTATCCACCGATCGGCAGCAGCCCGAGCAGCGATTGCAGACGCCGAATCGCAAATTCGTGCTGTCCAAAGATGGAAGCGGTGTCTGGCATGTCGATGTTCGGCTTTTCTACAATCCCTTCCCCTGGTTCCCAAGCTCCAGCTTGGGAACCCACGATGCCCGCATTCTACCGTTCTTACAGGAGTTGGGTAACCCCTTGTTCATGGTATACCTGAACATCACCCTTCGACTGCAAGTCCACGAACTCTGATTCTGATATCTCTTTGATGAATCGATTGGACACCAGCTTTGAATGCCAGATTTCTCGCGCTGCCCTGTCTACTTTCGTGTATTCTCTTCGGTAAACCATCTTCTATCTTTCTGGTTCTTCCGGGAATCTAGTGGCTCTGCGATGCGCCAAGTACCGGTGCCTCTCCTCTGTCCTGCGGCTCCAACGATCAGGATCACTCGTTCAGAATGGCGCAGCTATTCTGAATCGAGTGTATCGTCTGGTTCGGAGGTCAATTGACCTCCTTGGTTTCCTTTCTCCATGAATTTCCACATCAGAAAGCCCCAGAGCAGACCTCCCAGACAGAACAACGGTATGGCTAAGGGCAAGACATTCATGAAGGAAGCGTCGTCATTTGCCGCAATGGGGAAAACTATGCTGAAGAGGAGGCCTGTTCCTATTCCCCAGTACAACACTCCATATCGAAGTATGAATGGCCATGGACCTCTTGCCCTTATCTTCTCCCATCTTTCCTGTCGATTCATCCTGCACTTCTCCCGAACATGTCTTTTTGGACTGATCTGAGCGGACAACGGGGTCAGGCTTTCACTTTACACTTTAGGTGGTCGCCGACTCTGCTTTGCGAAAGTGAAAGCCGACCCCGTCTTCCTCTCTCGCCACAGTAAAGTGTAAAGTGAAAGCCTGACCCCGTCTTCCGTGCGTCTTCCGTCTTCCGCTTTCACTCAGTCGCTTCGATCCTCATGTTCGGTTTGGATTTGTTCACATTTCTCAAGGAGGTCAGATTTCTTGACCACCACATCAAAAGGTGTCGGTGTGTCGAAACAGAGGAATCGGTTCCGTCGATCCTTTGGGATCATCTGCTTGAGGAGTGCCTTGTGGTTCGGAACAAGGCAATGGACAAGATCCGGGTGAGACTCCGCAAGTTCAAACACCGACAATTCCTTTCCTCCGGGAAACGTCGAGTCACATGACTCCGTGTAGTCATCGAGAATGGCCACAGTGTCCCGTTCCCAAACACACGTGACAGGGAAGGGGACAAGACTTCTGTACCGTTGACCTTTTTCGATTTTCATTCTCAAACCGAACTTGTCTATAGGTAGTTTCTGCCTATTACCTGTAGGCCGCACATTTGCGGCCTAACGCGCACGCAGGTGATTGCTGTAAGGTGAATTGTAGCTGGTGGTTGCTGTGTTGTCACACCAATTTCGGCGCGTTAGGCAGTTTCTCCCTAGCGATCATCGGGCCGGCGAGCCAGGACAGCGGCGGGGCTGCGGGCGAGGAAAAGGGGACATCACTGGTATTCTGACAAAAGCAACCACAAATCAGTGATGTCCCCTTTTCCGATCCGAATTCTATTAAGTGCTTAGTGCCAGGTGCCAGTGATTGGCCCGAAATCTACTCCGCGGCTACAGTTCCCTCGATCGAATCACCGTGAGCTTCTTAATCTGCATATCTTCCATCGTGTACGGAATGCCGCCGACACCCAAGCCCGACTCTCGCAGCCCGGCAAACGGCATCCAGTCGACGCGGAAGGCTGTGTGATCGTTGACCATTACGGCCGAGGCGTTCAGCCGCCGGTCGACGCGTAGGGCCGTGTCCAGATCGCGTGTGAATACCGAGGCCTGGAAGGCGTAGGGCAGGGAGTTGGCCGCGGCGATGGCGTCGTCGATCGCATCGAACGGCGAGACGCAGACCACCGGGCCGAAGACCTCGTGCGTCATCACACGGCTGTCGGGCGGCGGATCGAAGAGCACGGTCGGCTGATAGCAACTCTCCGAGATGGCCTTGCCGCCGCAGAGCAACTCGGCCCCGCCGGCGACGGCCTCTTGCACCCAGCCGTCGACCCGCTGCAACTCGCTGTGGCGGATCAAGGGACCGACCTCCGTGCCGGGCAGCGTCGGATCGCCGACTTCCAACGCCTTGGCCTTCTCCGCCAGACGCTCGGCCAGCTTGTGGGCGATCGCCCGATCGGCAAACACGCGTTGCACCGACACGCAGACCTGGCCGGCGTGATAGAACCCCGCCTTGGCCAGCAGCGGCAGTGCATCGTCGAGATCCGCATCCGCGGCGACGATCACCGGTGCCACGCCGCCGTGCTCCAAGGCACAACGGGCCCCCGGGGCCAGGTGCGAGCGGAGCATCCAGCCGACCCGCCCGCTGCCGATAAAGCTCAGAAAGCCCACCCGGCGGTCCGCGACCATCTCGGTCGCCAACTCGTGATCGGCAGTCAACAGCACCTGGCACCACTCGGGCGGCAGTCCGGCCTCGTAGAGAATCTGCACGAACCGCCAGCAGCTTGTCGGCGTGGCCGCAGCCGGCTTGACGATCACCGGGCATCCGACCGCCAACGCCGGGCCGGCCTGATGGACGATCAGGTTCAGCGGATGGTTGAACGCGCTGAAGGCCAGCACGGGTCCGATCGGTTCGTGCCGCGTAAAGGCCAGTCGCCCGGCCGAGGCCGGGTTGAGGCCCATCGGGATTTCCGTGCCGGCCTGCGTTCGCAGGTACTCGATGCATAGCTTGACGCCGTCGATCGCCCGATCCACCTCGATCAGCGAATCGACCAGCGGCTTTCCACCCTCCCGGGCGGCCTCGAGGGCAAGCTCCTCGCGGCGCTGGTGCATGATATGCACCGTGCGGCCGAGGACGTCGATCCGCCGGTCGGCACTGAGCCACGCGTCGCGGTCGCGGAACAGCGACGAGGCCGTGGCCAACGCCTGCTCCACACCGGCCCGGTCCGCCTGCTCGACGGTAGCGATCGGTGCGCCGTCGAACGGGGCAACAACTTCTGTATGCCCGGCACCAGTAGCCCCGGGTACCAAGAGCGGGTAATGCTCTGGCATGACGTTTTTCCTTTCCAACAACAAATGCGGGAGGGAGCATTCACACAAAGCCGCGACCGTCGGTCGCGCCAGAACAACTGCCTAACATTGCATCTCCCTTGCTCCTGTTCGCGACCAACGGTCTTTATATTCGCGACCAGCGGTCGCGGCTTTATGTTCGCGACCAGCGGTCGCGGCTTTGTGGTGCGGCACAACTCAAATCGGGCAGACCAGCTTGCCAAGTCTCTCGGTTAGCTTCATATTCTCCGAATAATCCACGGGACAGTCGATAATCACCACGGTATCGTCGGCGATCGCCTGCTGGAGCACGGGCGCCAGCTCGTCGGCGGCGCCGACGCGATATCCCTTGGCCCCGAAGCTCTCGGCGTACTTGACGAAGTCGGGGTTGGAGAAATCGACGTTGCTGCTATGGCCGAACCGGCGAAGCTGGTGCCACTTGATCAGCCCGTACCCGCTGTCGTTCCAGATCAGAATCACAATCGGCGTGCCGATTCGCAGTGCCGTCTCGATCTCCTGCGAGTTCATCAGGAATCCGGCATCGCCGGTCACGGCAACGACCGTTCTCTGGGGGAAGGCAAGCTTGGCGGCAACGGCGCCTGGCAGCGAGATCCCCATGGCTGCGAAACCGTTGGAAATGATGCACGTATTGGGCCGTTCTGCCTGGTACATCCGGGCCATCCACATCTTGTGGGCCCCCACGTCATTGATGACGATGCACTCCGGCGACAGAACCTGGCGCAGATCCCAGACGATTTTGGCCGGTTTCATCGGGAAGGACGAATCTTCGGCGTACCCGCGGACTTCCTCAACGATGGCTCGGTGAAGGTTACCCGACGCAGATTCTTCGCGCGGCGGAAGCAGAGCGGCGATCCCATCCAGCGTGGAGCCGATCTCTCCGATCACACCGATAGCAATGATGTAATGCTCGTCCACCTCGGCCGGCTGACGGCTGATGTTGATGATCTGGCGGTCCTTTTCCGGATTCCATGGATGCGGATGGTACTCTATCAGGTCGTAGCCGACGCATATAATCACGTCGGCCCGGTCGAATCCGCAGTTCACGTAGTCGCGGGATTGCAGGCCGATGGTTCCCAGGCAAAGCGGGTGGGACGAGGGGATCACACCTTTGCCCATGAACGTGGTCGCCACCGGGAGTTTCAGATGCTCGGCCAGCGCGATCAGTTGGGCGGAGGCCCCGGCCCGGACAACGCCGTTTCCCGCCAGAATCAGCGGATGCTTGGCCGCCGCAATCATCTCGGCCGCCTCCTTGATCTTCGCCGGAGCGCCCACCGGCGGGGCGGGACTTTGGACCTTCAGCGGCACCTTGCCCTCCACCTCCATCTCGGCGATGTTCTCCGGGAAATCGATGAAGCTCACGCCCGGCCTCTCGGCCTCCGCCTGCTTGAAGGCCTTGCGAACGACTTCCGGTACGGTCTCCGCCTGGATAATCTGAGTGCAGTATTTCGAGATCGGCCGAAACAAGTTCACCAGGTCCAGGTGCTGATGGCTCTCTTTGTGCATTCTGGTCGTGGCGGCCTGTCCCGAAATGGCGACCACGGGTGCGTGATCCATGTTGGCGTCGGCCACCCCGGTAACCAGGTTCGTGGCGCCCGGCCCCAGCGTTGCCAGGCAGACCCCCGCCCGACCCGTCAGCCGGCCGTAAACGTCGGCCATAAAGGCCGCACCCTGCTCGTGACGGGTCGCAATGAAACGAATCGTGCTCTCCCGCAGCGCCTCCATCACATCAAGGTTCTCCTCGCCGGGGATGCCAAAAAGGAATTCCACCCCTTCGTTCTCCAGGCAGCGGACGAACAGTTCGGCAGCTTTCACGTCAGTTCCCTTCCTGAATAATCTTATCGCTGAGCGTGTTGTCAGCTTTCCACTGAAGTATACATGCGCGGTCAAGTCGCCGCTTGCGGCTTAGCAGTTTTTCACACTACATTGCTAAGCCGCAAGCGGCAAAAGGGGCCGAACGGCCACCTACCGGCTTAGCACCATGATCGCCACGTCGGCCTGAAGATTGGCGTCTTCCTCGACTTGGGTCTCCAATTCCGTGTTCAGGGCAAGGCGTCGGTGGACCTGAATTCCCTTCTCGCGGCAGAAGTCCTCGAAATCGGCGATCGTGAACTGCCGGACGTTCGGTGTGTCGAACCAGCGAAACCCCCCGCCGACGTCGAACTGGCTGGCCGCTGGCCAGCTATCGCAACGCGTCCTTCATGCAGAATGAAGTCCCCGGCGTCGAGATCGAGTCGGTCGCCCGAGTCCGCGACCGCGTGGCCGGCATCCAGGTCAGCGCCCCATTAGGCAAGATCGCCACGGCATTGGCCGTGGTGGAGGAGGGATGATGTTGCGAACTTGACGTATTGACACAAACGGACAACAAGACCAACATATCGAAGAAACGAATTGCAGTGAGATATACCACACAAAAAACACAAGGGCTCTACGACCCGCAATGGGAACATGACGCGTGCGGGATCGGCGCGGTTGTGAACGTGTCGGGATGCGCCGACCACGACGTCGTTGAGCACGGCAGGCAGATCCTCTTGAACCTGATGCACCGGGGTGCGTCCGGGGCCGACGAATCGACCGGCGACGGCGCCGGCATGCTGCTGCAAATCCCCCACGAGTTCTTCGCCGGCGAAGCGAAGCGATTGGGGTTCGCGCTTCCTGCCGCGGGGCAATACGGCGTCGCCATGCTCTTTCTCCCGCAGGATGCGTCGATGCGCCGCCGTTGCGAGAAGCTGGTCGCCGACGGGATGCGCCGCGCGGGTCTCGCCGTGCTGGGCTTCCGCGACGTGCCCGCCGACAACGCGTGCCTCGGCGAGATCGCCCGATCCGCCGAACCGGTCGTTCGGCAGGTCTTCGTCGCCGGCAAGGACCTCCGCGACGAAACTCTCGAGCGGCGGTTGTACGTCGCCCGAAAATGCATCGAACGGGAAGTCCTCGCCGCGCTGGGCGACCGGGCCGACGCGTTCTACGTCGCGTCGGCGTCGTGCCGCACGGTGGTCTACAAGGGGATGTTCCTCGCGCCGCAACTGTTCGCCTACTACAGGGACCTTTCCGACGACCGCACGGTCACCGCGCTGGCGATCGTCCACCAGCGTTACAGCACGAACACGTTCCCCAGTTGGCCGCTGGCGCAGCCGTTCCGGATGATCGCCCACAACGGCGAGATCAACACGCTGCGCGGCAACGCCAACCGGCTGCGGGCCCGCGAGAAGGCCATGGAGTGTGAGGCGCTCACCGCCGACTTCTCCGAACTGCTGCCGATCCTCCAGCCGGGCGGAAGCGACTCGGCCTGCTTCGACAACACGATGGAACTGCTGGTCCGCGCGGGTCGCTCCGCACCACACGCCTTGATGATGATGATTCCCGAAGCGTTCGGGCCACGGTACCACATCTCCACCAACAAACGCGCGTTCTACGAATACCATTCGGCGATTATGGAACCGTGGGACGGGCCCGCCGCGATGGTCTTCACCGACGGCCGGCTGGTCGGCGCCACGCTCGCCCGCAACGGACTGCGCCCTTGCCGCTACGTGGTTACCAGCGGCGGACTGGTCGTGCTGGCCAGCGAAGTCGGCGTGATCGATTGCCCGCCGGA
This sequence comes from Candidatus Nealsoniibacteriota bacterium, assembly GCA_013202865.1. Taxonomy (GTDB): domain Bacteria; phylum Planctomycetota; class Planctomycetia; order Pirellulales; family Thermoguttaceae; genus JABMRB01. The sequence continues at coordinate 7,319 of JABMRB010000417.1, forward strand.
GACGATCCGCGAGAAGGGCCGGCTGCGTCCCGGGCGAATGTTCCTGGTCGATACGCACGAAGGCCGGATTATCGTCGACAGCGAGATCAAGGGCAAAATTTCGCGTCAGAAGCCCTACCGCCGGTGGCTCGAACAGAACCGAATCGAGCTGCGCGGGCTGTTCCAGCCGACCAAGACGACGCCGATCAAGCCGAACACGCTGGCCCAGCGGCTGCGGCTGTTCGGCTACACCCGCGAGGAGCTCAAGATGGTCGTCGCGCCGATGGCCGTCAACGGCCAGGAGCCGGTCGGGTCGATGGGTACCGACACGCCCCTGGCCGTGCTCTCGGACAAGCCGCGCGGGCTGTTCGACTACTTCAAGCAGTTGTTCGCCCAGGTCACCAATCCACCGATCGATCCGCTGCGCGAGGGGTTGGTGATGTCGTTGATGACGTACACGGGCAAGCAGCGCAACCTGTTGGACGAAACGCCCCGGCATTGCCGCCAGTTGAAGCTGCCGCACCCGATCCTCACCAACGAGGACGTCCAGCGGCTGCGCACCGTCTGCCGCGACGATTTTCAGGTGGCCGTGCTGTCGGCACTGTTCGAGGTCGGCGAAGACGGTGAAGAGGGCGAGGCACTTCGCGAGGCGTTGGACCGGCTGCTCGAGGAGGCCGAGAAGGCCATCGCCGATGGGGCGTCGCTGCTGATCGTCAGCGACTGCGGCGCTTTGCCCACGACGGCGCCGATCCCCAGTCTGCTGGCCACGGCGGCGTTGCACCATGGCCTGTTGCGGCGGCAATTGCGCGGCGAGGTCGGCATCGTTGTCGAAAGCGGCGAGCCCCGCGAAGTGATGCACTTCTGCCTGCTCTGCGGATACGGAGCCAACGCGGTCAATCCCTACATGGCCTTCGAGGCAATCCACAAGCTCCGCGACGACGGCGACCTGCACGCCAACGCGATACAACCAGGGGCCGACTTTGAACTCGACCAGCTCGGCGATCAGTTCATCACCGCGGTGAAGAAGGGGATGCTCAAGACGATGTCGAAAATGGGTATTTCCACGCTGCGAAGCTACCACGCGGCCCAGCAATTCGAGGCGATCGGACTTAACCGGTCGCTGGTGGACGAATACTTCACCGGCACGGCCTCGCGGATCGAAGGCGTTGGCCTGGACGTGATCGCCCGCGAGGCGGTGGCACGCCACCGCGCGGCTTATGGACCGCGGCCGCCGGGATCGCTCGACTTGGATTTCGGCGGTGAATATCACCACCGCACCGACGGCGAACATCACCTCTGGAACCCGCAAACCGTCACGCTCTTGCAGCACGCGGTCATGCGGGACGATCCGCAGCAATTCGCCGAGTATGCCCGGGCGGTCAACGATCAAAGCCGCGCACTGGGCACGTTGCGGGGCCTGTTCGAGTTCGTCCCCGGCAAGCCCGTACCGCTCGATGACGTGGAACCGGCCGAGCAAATCGTCCGGCGGTTCTACACCGGCGCCATGTCGCACGGCTCGATCGGCAAAGAGGCCCACGAGACCATGGCCGTGGCGATGAACCGGTTAGGGGCGAAGTCGAACACGGGCGAAGGCGGCGAGGACCCGGCGCGTTACGAACCGAGGTCGGACGGCGACTCGGCCAATTCGGCCGTCAAGCAGGTCGCCAGTGCCCGGTTCGGCGTTACGATCAACTACCTGGCCCACGCCAAGATGTTGCAGATCAAGATGGCCCAAGGCGCCAAGCCGGGCGAGGGCGGGCAGTTGCCCGGGCACAAGGTAACCGAGGAGATCGCCCGGCTGCGATACGCCACGCCCGGCGTCTCGTTGATCTCGCCGCCCCCGCACCACGATATCTACTCGATCGAGGACCTGGCCCAATTGATCTACGATCTGAAATGTGCCAACCCGGGCGTTCAGGTCTCGGTCAAACTGGTTTCGCAACTGGGCGTCGGCGCGGTGGCCGCCGGTGTGGCCAAGGCACGCGCCGACGAAGTGCTCATCAGCGGGCACGACGGGGGCACCGGCGCCAGCCCGCTCTCGTCGATTAAGCACGCCGGCGCGCCCTGGGAACTTGGACTGGCCGAGACGCAGCAGACGCTCGTACTCAACGGGCTGCGCGACCGCATCCTCGTGCAGACCGACGGCCAACTCCGCACCGGACGCGACCTGGCGATTGCAGCGCTGCTCGGCGCCGAGCGGTTCGGATTCGGCACCTCCGCCCTGGTCTCGTTGGGGTGCCTGCTGATGCGCAAGTGCCATCTGGGCACTTGTCCGGTGGGGATCGCCACGCAAGATCCTGAACTCCGCAAACGCTTCGCCGGCAAGCCCGAGCATCTCATGCGGATGCTCACGTTCGTGGCCCGTGACATGCGGCAGGTCATGGCCGGGCTCGGTTTCCGTACGGTCGACGAGATGGTCGGCCACGCCGAGCGGCTCGACTGCCGCGAGGCAATCGACCACTGGAAGGCCCGGGGGCTCGATTTCTCGGCCCTGTTTGTCCGGCCGGAGCCGCCCGGCGATTGCGCCCTGCGGTGCGTCCGGCCGCAAGGCGACCTGCTCGCCGACCACCTCGACCACAAGATCCTCCCGCTTGCTCGACAGGCGATCGAGAGCCGGCAGCCGGTGACCATCGAGATGCCCATCCGCAACGTCGATCGCACGGTCGGCACGATGCTCAGCCACCGGATCGTCACCCGGCACGGCCCCGACGGCTTGCCCGACGGCACGCTGAACGTCAAGTTCACCGGCTCGGCGGGCCAGAGCTTCGGCGCGTTCCTGGCACCGGGCGTCACACTCACGCTGACCGGCGACGCCAACGATTACGTTGGCAAGGGGCTCTCCGGCGGCCGTATCGTAGTGCGGACGCCGCTCGGCGCTCGTTTCGATCCCAAGGAGAACGTGATCGTCGGCAACACGGTACTCTACGGCGCGACCGGCGGAGAGGCCTTCCTCAACGGTCTGGCGGGCGAACGGTTTGCCGTGCGTAACAGCGGCGCCACGGCGGTCGTCGAGGGCGTCGGCGACCATGGCTGCGAATATATGACCGCCGGGACGGTCGTCGTGCTGGGCCGAACCGGGCGGAATTTCGCCGCCGGAATGAGCGGCGGCGTCGCCTACGTACTCGACGAACACCAGTGGTTCGACACGCTCTGCAACCTCGACATGGTCGACCTGGAATCCCTTTGGCGCAAGGAGGACCGGCTGCTTCTGCGGGACTTGATCGACCGGCACGTCCAGTGGACCGGCAGTTGGCAGGGCCGGCGAATCCTCGAAACCTGGCCGGAAATGGCCGGCCGTTTTGTCAAGGTCATGCCAATCGACTACCGCAAAGCGTTGGAGCGGTTACGCGACCGCGAAGAGGTCGGCGACGAATCGACGCCCGCCACCGAGGAGGTGTTCCATGGGTAAGCCGACCGGATTCATCGAACATCGCCGCGTCAAAGTGCCGCATCGTGACGTCCGCCGCCGGATCGCGGATTTCGAGGAGGTCAACCTCTCGCTCGATGCTGAGGTGCTCACCGAGCAGGCCGCCCGGTGCATGGACTGCGGGATACCGTTTTGCCACGGCGTCGGCTGTCCGGTCGTGAACCGCATCCCCGAATTCAACGAACTGGTCTATCGCGGACACTGGCGCCAGGCCGCCGAGAACCTGCACTCGACGAACAACTTCCCCGAGATCACCGGCCGCGTGTGCCCCGCGCCCTGCGAACCGGCCTGCACGCTCGCGCTGAACGACGAAGCGGTCAACATCAAGCATTTCGAGTACCAGATCGCCGAACGGGCCTTCGCCGAGCATTGGGTCAAGCCGATACCGGCCGCCATGAAGACGGGCCGAAAGGTAGCCGTCGTCGGTTCCGGACCGGCCGGTCTGGCCGCCGCGCAGCAGCTTGTCCGGTTGGGCCACGGCGTCGTGCTCTTCGAGAAGGACGACCGCCCCGGCGGGCTGTTGCGATACGGAATCCCGGATTTCAAGCTCGACAAACAGATCCTCAGCCGCCGGCTCGAGCAGCTTGCCGCCGAAGGCGTGGCATTTGAATCGGGCGTCCACGTGGGCGAAGACGTCTCGGCACGCTACTTGCAGAGGACTTTCGACGCGGTCCTGCTGGCCATGGGGGCGGGCCAGCCGAGGCCGTTGGACGTGACCGGGGCCGAATTGCTGGGCGTTCACTTTGCCATGGATTTCCTCACCCAGCAGAACCGTCGCGTGGCCGGAGACCCCGTCGATGTCGCTGACCCCGTCGATGTCGCTGACCCCGTCGATGTCGCTGACCCCGTCGATACCGCCGGCTGCGAACCGATCTCCGCCAAGGGGAAACACGTCGTGGTCGTCGGCGGCGGCGACACCGGGAGCGACTGCGTGGGGACTTCGATCCGCCAAGGGGCCCTCTCGGTCACCCAACTAGAAATCCTCCCCCAACCGCCCGAAGATACTAACCCCGAGACGCCCTGGCCCCAATGGCCGTTGATCCTGCGGACTTCGACCTCACACGAGGAGGGTTGTGGGCGACGCTTTGGCGTGTTGACCAAGCGACTCACCGGTGTCGACGGCCGGGTCGGGCGCCTGCACGCCTGCGAGGTCGACTGGACGCAGGGGCCGCAAGGCTGGGAAATGAAAGAACTCGGTGGAACGGAGTTCGAGCTGTCGGCCGAACTGGTCCTGCTGTCGATGGGGTTCCTGCACGTCGTCCACGAGGGTTTGGTCGACCAGTTGGGCCTGCCGTTCGACGCCCGCGGCAATCTGTCCGTCGACCGTTGGATGACCGGCGCGGAGGGCATCTTTGCCGCCGGCGACAGCGTCCGCGGCCCATCGTTGGTCGTCCACGCCATCAACCAAGGCCGGCTAGCCGCCGCTGCCGTGGACCAGTGGCTGCAGAAGACGTAGCTCAGGCCGCGTGGCACAGGCAGCCGAGGTTGCGAATCATTCGGAACAACTTGTACGATGGGCCTCCGTGCCCGTCGAATTTACGGGGTTTCAACCTCTTCGACGGGCACGGAGGCCCATCGTACTATTGATTTACAAGCTCTCCCGCCTGTGGTCGGCACATCTTGCCACACTTGCCCTTTGTGCCACGCACGCAGAACGCCCACGCCACACTGCCGGTATCATCCCATGGATCATTCTGTGCTTCTGCGGAATGTCATCCCCAAAAAGCGGCCGGGAAATCCCTGTTCTCACCGGCTCGAAAACCCGGCCAGGCTGGGGATTCCCGCCAAAAAACCCAGTAGCCATATAGACATAACACCTTGTCATTAAACGGTTTACGTCGTCTCTCCTGCAATTGCTGGAACGGCCGTCGGGTTGCGATTCTCACCGTCGAGCGACCGCCTCACATCAGCAAGGCTTGCCTGTTCAACTTTGTTGGTAAACATACCCAGTAGTGATAGCGGAAAGCGATAAACACCGGGAGGGACCAGGTATGAATCAGAGCACGTTCGCCAAGGGACTGGAAGGGGTTGTCGCGGCCGAGTCGGAAATCTGCCAGATCGACGGGCAAGACGGCAGGTTGTACTACCGGGGCATTTCGATCGACGATCTGGCCGTACACTCTTCGTTCGAGGAAACGGCCTATCTGCTGCTCTACGAGAAGCTGCCGACCGCAGCGGAGTTGTCTCGTTTCACCGAGCAGATGAGATCGCAACGCTCGATCCCGAGCCCCGTGCGCACGATGATCCGCGATTTCCCGGAGAACGGCTCGCCGATGGAATTGCTCCAATCGGTGATCTCCTACCTCAGCGGCTCGCAGGAACACACGATCCAGCACTCGGCAACGTGCAATTGCCGGAACACGCTGCATCAGATCGCGCAGATCGCAACCGTGCTGGCCACCTACCAGCGATTCCGCGAGGGCCAGCCCTACGTCGAACCGCGCACCGATCTCTCACACGGGGCCAACTTCCTCTACATGCTCCGCGGAGAGGAACCGGACGAGTTTGAAGGCCGGGTGATGGATACCTGCCTGGTGCTGCACGCCGAGCACGGGTTCTGCGCGTCGACGTTCACCGCCCGAGTCGTGGCTTCGACCTATTCCACCTGCTATTGCAGCATTTCCGCGGCGATCGGTGCCCTCTACGGGTTCCTGCACGGCGGTGCCAACGAACCGGCGCTGACCATGGTCGAGGAGATCGGCTCGAAGGAGAACGTCGCCCCATGGCTCGATCGGGCATTGGCCGAGAAACAGAAAATTATGGGCATGGGCCACCGCGTCTACAAGGCGAAGGACCCCAGGGCCGTGATTATCGAGAAACACCTGCACGATCTTTCCGAGCTCAAAGGTGATTTCCACCTCTACGAAATCCTCAAGGAATTGGAGAACCAATTCCGCGAGCGGATGCAAGAAGCGGGAAAACCCCTCTATCCCAACGTCGATTTCTTCTCCGGTGCCGTCTACTCGCTGTTGGGAATCCCCAAGGATTTGTTCACGCCGATTTTCGCCGTGGCCCGAACGGCCGGATGGCTGGCCCACGTCCTCGAACAGCGAAAGGATAACCGGCTGTATCGGCCTAAATGCCTCTACGTCGGTTCTCAACCGGTCCAGTACGTACCGATCGACAACCGTTGACCAGGCTGAATTCTGAGTATCGGAGCTCGAAAATGAACGTTCCATCGGCTGCTACCGTTGGCGACTATATGACCGCGGACCCGATCACTATCGGTCCGGAAACGGGCGTCCACGAAGCGATCGCGATGCTGCTGAAGCACCAGATTTCCGGCTTGCCCGTGGTCGACGAGGATGGGAAGGTCGTCGGGTTCCTTTCGGAGAAGGACTGCCTGGACGCCTTCCTCGAGGCAGAGTACCACGAGTCGCCCACCGCGTTTGTAAAGGATTTGATGTCGCCCGAGGTGACAACCGTTGAACCGGAGACCGGTATCCTGAAGACTGCCGAGGTGTTCTCCCAGAAGGGATTTCACCAGTTGCCGGTAATGCAACAGGATCGGCTCGTGGGTCAGATCAGCCGGAAGGACGTGATCCGGGCGATCCAAGCCATGCACAGCACCAAGTAGGTTCCGAACATGATTGTCGCTGTTACCCGAGAGAGTTTTCCCGGCGAGAACCGCGTAGCCTTGGTTCCGGCACTGGTGCCGGCGTTGGTCACCGCGGGCCTGGAGGTCCGGGTCGAGAGCTCGGCCGGTGCGGCAGCCGGGTTCCCCGACGAGAAGTACACCGACGCCGGAGCGAAAGTGGTTGCCGATCGCCGGGAGTTATTCGCCGCCGACGTGATCTTGCAGGTTCGCGCGGCCGGGGCCAATCCCCGCGCCGGCCGGGCCGATCTCGATCGCTTCCGCCGCGGCCAGACGGTGATCGGTATGTCCGATCCGCTCGGCGAGCCCGAGGCCGTCCGGCAAATCGCCGATTGTGGCGTGACGCTGTTTGCCATGGAGATGGTTCCCCGAATCACCCGGGCGCAGAGCATGGACGTGCTCTCGTCGATGGCCACCGTGGCCGGCTATCGGGCCGTGTTGCTGGCCGCCGGTACGCTGCCTAAGATGTTCCCGATGCTGATGACGGCGGCCGGGACGATCACGCCGGCCAAGGTGTTCATCATGGGCGTCGGCGTGGCCGGATTGCAGGCGATTGCCACGGCCCGACGGCTCGGAGCGGTGGTCTCGGCCAACGACATCCGGCCCGCCGTGGCCGAGCAGGTCGAGAGTCTCGGCGCGAAGTTCGTCCAGTTGGAACTCGACACGGCCGCCGCGGAAGACAAGGGCGGATACGCTAAAGAGATGGGCGAGGAGTTCCTGCAGAAGCAACGCGAGCTGATCGCCCGGGTCGTTGCCGAAAGCGACGTGGTGATTACCACCGCGGCGATACCCGGCAAAAAGGCCCCCACGTTGGTCACCGCCGAGATGGTTGCCGGCATGGCACCCGGCGCGGTGATCGTGGACCTGGCGGCCGAACGGGGCGGGAACTGCGAATTGACCAGGCCGGACGAGACGATCGTCTCCGACGGCGTGTCGATCCTCGGACCGACCAATCTGCCGTCCGAAGTGCCCTATCACGCCAGCCAGATGTTTGCCAAGAACATCACCACCTTCCTGCTGCATCTGGTCGACGACGGTACGGTCAAGTTGGATCTGGAAGACGAGATCGTCCGCGACACGCTGATGACGCTCGGCGGCAAGGTCGTCAACCCGCGGGTGTGCGAGCTGCTCGGGATCGAGCCGCCGGCGGATGGCTCCGACGAGGGCGCGAGCACCGAAGCTGAGGAAAACACCAAGTCCCAAGGAGAACAGACCTAATGGGAACCGAATTGTTTCTGTTGGCTGCCGAATCGGGCCCTGGGGCGGCCGAAGGGGCCAAATCCGCAGCAACCGAGCTGCCGTTGATTCTCGGCCTGACCGTGTTCATGCTGGCGATCTTCATCGGCTTCGAGATCATCACCAAGATCCCGCCCACGCTGCATACGCCCTTGATGTCCGGCTCGAACGCCATCTCGGGGATTACGCTGGTCGGGGCCCTGCTGATGGCCGGAGCCCTGCACGATAAGCTTCCCGTTCTAGCCGTCACGCTGGGTTTTCTCGCCGTGATCCTGGCGACCATCAACGTGGTCGGCGGGTTCCTTGTCACCCATCGCATGCTGGAAATGTTTCGCAGGAAGAAATAGCCGTGGATCCGCAAACACAAGATACGATTATCAAGGCGGCCTACCTCGTCGCGGCGGTCCTGTTTATCTTAGGACTGAAGGGACTGACGCATCCCCGCACGGCCGTCCGCGGAAACCTGCTGGGGGCCTTGGCGATGCTGATCGCCGTCGTGGCCACGCTGCTCGATCAGGAGCTGCTCAATCA
>JABMRB010000418.1 GCA_013202865.1 Candidatus Nealsoniibacteriota bacterium
ATTCACGAAAAGGGGCTCGCAGCCCAGATATGGATGGAATGCACGATCTGGGAAACCGCCTGGTACATGCGGCGCATGGAAAACCTCATGACCGAAATGGCCATCGACGACGAGAAGGCCCTGTTCCTGCTCGACAGAAATACCGACCTGGCATGTTTCAGGGCAAAGAAATACGCGGCCGCCGGCGCCGACGTTATCGCGCTGGGTGACGATATCGGAATGCAAGACACGATCATGATGTCCAAAGGCATGTACACGACCTGGCTACAACCTCGTCTGAAGCGGGTCATCGATGCCGCAAAGACCGTCAAGCCGGACGTCATCATCCAATACCATTCCTGCGGGCACGTCACCGAGTTGATTCCCGAACTGATTGCGGCGGGCATCGACGTGTTGAACCCCGTGCAACCGGAATGCATGGATGCGACGGAGATTTTCTCGCAACACCGGGACTCCCTGTCGTTCAACGGTTCCTTGGGCACGCAGACAACGATGCCGTTCGGTAGTCCCCAGGAAGTGAAGGAGACAGTGCGGCGGAATCTCGATGCCGTGGGCGAGCAAGGCGGCCTGCTCTGCTGCCCGACGCACATGCTCGAGCCGGAAGTGCCGTGGGAGAACATCGAGGCGTACGTCGAGGCGTGTCGCGAGTACCGTTCGTAGTGACCGCATTCATGCGGTTCTTCTGGTCAGGTTCGTAGTGACCGCATTCATGCGGTTCTTCGTCGTTCAAGCCCGATGAATCGGGCCACTACGAACCTCCGTCTACTTCCGCCGATCCAGAATCTCTTCGATCTGGTCCATCACGCGGTTCATCACGACCATGGTGCGGTCGAAGGGGTCGCTGGTCATCATGTCGACGCCGGCCCGTTTGAGGATCGCGACGGGATAATCGGACCCGCCGGCCGAGAGGAACTCGATGGTCCGCCCGACGGCCCCCTCTTCGCCGCTGAGGATCTTCTGCGACAGGGCAGTCGAGGCCGTGAACGAGGTCGAGTACTGGTAGACGTAAAAGTTGCGGTAGAAATGCGGGATGTAGGCCCATTCGACGCAGTGCCGGTCGTCGATCAGGCAGACGCCCTGCTCGTGGCCGTAGTACCGCTTGAGGATATCGGCGTAGATCTCCGTGAACGTGTCGCCGGTGAGCGGTTCGCCGCGCTGGGCCTTTTGGTGGATCGCCAGTTCAAACTCGGCGAACTGCGTCTGGCGAAAGACCGTCCCCTTGATGCCGTCGAGATAGTTCATCAGCAGCGACAGCTTCACGTCGTCGTCGTCGATCGTGCTGAGCGTCCGGTCGATCAACAGCGCCTCGTTGAGCGTCGAAGCGACCTCGGCCACAAAGGTCGCGTAGTCGGCCGAGGCGTACGGCTGGGTCTTGTTCGAGTAGTAGCTGTGCATGGCGTGGCCCATTTCGTGGGCAAGCGTGCTGACGTCGTCGTACTGGCCGTTGTAGTTCAGCAGCATGTACGGGTGGACGTCGTAGCAGCCGCCGTTGCAGTAGGCCCCGCTGCGCTTGCCGGGCGTCGGATAGACGTCGATCCAGCGCTCGTCGAACGACTTCTTCACCACGGCCACGTAGTCCGGTCCCATCGGCTTGACGGCGTCGAGGACCAGTTCGATGGCCTGTTCGTAGGAGTATTTCAGATCGACCTTCTCGACGACCGGGGCGTAGACGTCGGAATACTTCAACTGCTTGACTCCGAGCATCCGCTGCTTCAGCCGCAGGTACCGATGGAACGATCCAAGGTTGCGGTTGACGTTGGCTACCAGCGAGTGATAGACCTCGACGGGGATGTTGTCGGCGTCGAGCGCGCGGTGCAGCGACGACTCGTAACTCCGCACGCGGGTGTAGAACAGGTCCTTGTTGACCTGCGAGGAGAGCGACGTGCCGATCGTCTGCTTGAACCGGTCGAAGCTGCCGAAGAAGGCGGCGAAGACGGCCTCGCGGTCGGCCCGGTTGCGCACCGCGCGATACCGCCCGTAGCCGGCCTGATTGAGCCTCACCTTCTGGCCGTCGCTGAGTGTGATCTCCGGGAAGGGGAGTTCCGCGTTGGCGAAGATCGAATAGATCGACCCGGGTGCGGAGGCCAGCAGCCCGGCCTCGGCCAGGATCTTCTCTTCGGCCGGCGAGCGCAGATGGGCCTTGGTCCGCTGGATGTCGCCCAGGTACATGCGATAGACCTTCAGGCCCGGCTCCTTGCGGATGAAGCCGGCGATGGTCGCGTCGTCCATGGCAGCCACCTCCGGGGCGATGAACGACGCTCGCGAGCTGTAGTCGGTCGCCATCTTCCGGAGCACCTGTTTCATGCCCTGATATTTCGAGTTGCGGGTGTCCTCGTCCGACTTCATCGCGACGTAGCAGAACAGCCGGGTGAGTTCCTTGTCGATGCTCGTATTGAGCTTCAGGCAGGCCAGCAGCCGGTCGGGCGATTTGGCCAAGGTGCCCTTGAAGGCCGACACCTTGGGGAACTCGTCGGCAAGTTTCTTGCGAGCCGCGTCCCAGGCCTCCTCCGACGGGTAAACGTGCTGGAGGTTCCAGGTGTCTTTCGCCGGGACGTCTGCCCGCTCGCGAGTTTGGCTCCGGGCCGGCATTTGGCACAACATGACGAGGATCAACGGTAACGACCATAGGACCGAAAGTCGCTTCATGGCTCTTTTCTCCTGATTTGTGCAATATTCCTCACGTCGCCGGGCCCAAGAACACCGACGATGTGACCATCTTAGGCGCTTGCCGTGGTGGCGGCAAGTGCGCCGTAGTCGGTCAGTGGTCGATTTTGCAGCTCGGCAGCGCTTGCTGAAGTTTCTCGACGCGCTGATCGCTGACGGCGGTTTCTTTGAGGTCCAAATAGCGGAGCTCCGTCATTTCTTCCAAGTGGATCAGGCCCGCATCGGTGATTCGCGTGCCAGTGAGAGTGAATTGATGGAGATTCGTCAACGTTCTGAGAGTTTCCAGCCCCGCGTCGCCAACCGCTGTGTTACAGAGGTTCAAATACGCGAGATCGCTCAGTCCCGTCAGATGTTCAAGCCCGGTATCCGTAACCTGCGTGTTGCTCAGCCCCAGTCCTGCCAGAGCGGTTAGTCCTTGGAGATACTCCAGTCCGGCATCCGTGACTTCACTATCGCTCAACAACACAGTTTGGAGGTTTGTCAGTCCTTGTAGGTGCTGCAGCCCGGAATCAGTCACGCGGGTATCGAGAAGATACAACGATTCGAGGTTGGTACATTTCTTAAGATGCCTGAACCCCTTACCGGTCACCTGCGTGCCGCTGAGATCGAGGAGTATGAGCTTCGTCAGTCCCTCGATATGCGCAAGGCCCGCGTCGGTGACATGCGTGTCGCTGAGGTACAACGTTTCGATCTTACTCAGCCTCCCAAAATGTTGGAATCCGGCGCCGGTGATTTGTGTTCCGGCCAAGTCCAAGTCCTTGAGGTTTGTCAATCCGGCAAAATGGGCCAACCCGGCGTCGGAGATGCGTGTGTCGTCAATCATCAAGCATTCGAGGTTCCTCAAGTTCTTGAGATGCTCAGCCCCGACATCGGTGACCGCGGTGCTTGTCAGCGTCAGTAGCTCCAGGTCCGTCAATTTGCCAAGGAGTTCAACACCGACGTCCCCGACCTCGGTTCCGTTCAGATTCAACCATCGGACGTGGACAAGCCCATTGATATGTCGGTCAAGCCAATCGTCGTCGACTTCTGGGAAGGCTTCCTGCGAGCCAGGCGCCTGAAATTGGAGATCCACAACGTCCGCCAAGAAGTCCATGCCGACCAGACCGCGCAACCATGCCGGACCAGGCAGTTCCGCAGGGGAAGACAGCCAGCCGGTCTGGTAATCGTAGGTGACCTTTCCGCCTGCGGACTCAACCGCCGCGACCGCTTTGCGCTGCCGACCGGCATAATTCATCCTGACAGCAAACCAACTGCACGCAGTCGCAACCACGAGAATCAAGAGAAACAGGGTGCGGATACCAAACTGAAATCGCAGCCCCACAAGCAAGCTGACGGCGTACCAGAGTAACCCAACCAGCACGGCAAAAGCGACCAATGCAACCGCAAACAAGACGCTCCATCCGCCACTGAATGTCGAGCCCCAAATGTCAAGCCGATCGGCCAAGAGAATAAGGAATACCCCCAACAAGATCCCAACCAGAAACCTGTCCGGCGTAAGCCGATACCACGACCGCATGGCTTTCGATGGAGCAGAATCGCGCATTGCAATACTATCGGGAGGTCGAGAACGGTAACCCGGTCAGTGTATCATCTCTACGGCCTTGCGGGTAGGCTGGGTCGAATGAATCATAACCGGCCTGCTATGTCGGCAGGAGGTGTTTTCTTACTGCCAGGCCCCTAGCAAGAACAGCGAGCCGCCGGGTTCACCCCGGCGCAACAGGAGCGCGGGGGCAAGCCCCGCGGCTCGCTGGGGTGGCGAATCGAACCCCGCGGCCCGGCGTTGCGTAGAATACACTTGTTGTGGAAGTCGATCTCGCCAAAACGCCGGCTTTGGCGTATGATTCCTCGGGGTTTTTCGGAAAGGAGATGTTGCCGTGAGAAAGACGTTTATACTCTGCACCGTATCCGCCCTGCTTGGCGGCCTGGTGGCGATTGCCCTGTACGATCCGCCCGACACGGAGCCGCAGACCCAGGCTCAGGAATCGGGCCCATGGACGCCGCCGCAGCCCGGCAGCGGGGTGGCGGTCCGTATCGACCCGAACGCCCCGGCACCGGCCGGCTACGAGGGTCTCACGCCCGAAGAACGCGTCGGCGTGGCCGTTTACGAGAACACAAACCGTAGCGTGGTGAACATCACGACCCAGAGTGTCCAGACCGACCGGATGTTCATGTTCGAGCGAATTGCCGAGGGTGAAGGCAGCGGCTCGGTGATCGACCGCCAGGGCCACGTGCTGACCAACTTCCACGTCGTCGATCGGGCTCGGCAGGTCCAGGTCACGCTGTTCAACCAGAAGACGTACGAAGCCAAGCTGGTCGGCATCGACCCGGAAACCGACATGGCCGTGCTGAAGATCGACGCCGCGAGCGAGGAACTCTTCCCGGTCGCGTTGGGTAGTTCCACCGGGCTGCGCGTCGGCCAGCGGGTGTTTGCCATCGGCAACCCGTTCGGGCTGGAACGCACACTGACGACCGGCGTGATTTCCAGTCTGAACCGCTCGTTGCCGCGACGCGGGCAACACGGCACGATCAAGTCGATCATCCAGATCGACGCGGCGATCAACCCGGGCAGTTCCGGCGGGCCGCTGCTGGACAGCCAAGGCCGCGTGATCGGCATGAACACCGCCATCGCCAGCCGCACCGGCGAGAGCGCCGGCGTCGGGTTCGCCATACCGGTCAACACGATCCTGCGCGTGGTGCCGCAGTTGATCGAGGACGGGCACGTGCTCCGCGGCGACATCGGCATCACCCGCGTCTACGAGACGGAGCAGGGCCTGCGGATCGCCGCGTTGGCATCCGACGGCGCGGCAGAAGCGGCCGGGCTGAAGGGACCCGAGATCGTCCGCCACCGCAAGCGGCAGGGCCAGTACGTCTACGAGTATCAAACGATCGACCGTGCGGCCGCCGACCTGATCGTGGCCGTCGACGGCAAGCCGATCCGCTCGGCCGACAGCTTGCTGGACGTCGTCGAGAACAAGAAGCCGGGCGAGGAGGTCGTCGTCACCGTCATCCGTGACGGCAAGAAGAGCAACGTCACCGTGCAACTCGACGCGGATGAATAGGGTCGTGTCATACAAGCTCGAAGCTTTTCGTCCTACCATCATCAACGACATTCCCGAAACCGGGAGGCAGAAGTCCAGTAGCCGGGTGATCGGCCAAAGGCGATCGAACCAGATCATCTGGCGCGGGCTGAGATGTTGTCTGCGGAGAACGTTGCCGTTGATCCACCAGGCAATCGCACCGAGGCGGCAGAACTGCTTGGTGAAGACGACTTCCAGGCCGGCTTGCTCCATCTTCTTGCGCAGTTCGTGCTGCGAATAGCGGCGGTAATGCCCCAGGTTCGCATCGACCCGGGTATAGAGGTGCTGTCCCGCCGGCACGACGATGATGCAATGCCCGGCTGAAGTCAGCGAGTCGTGGAACATCTGCAAGATCTGTTCGTCCGGCTCGAGGTGTTCCAGTACGTTCGAGCAGAAGATGGTGTCGAGTTCCTCATGGCGCCAGAGATCGGCGACCTGAGAATCGGTCAAATCGGCTTGGAGCACGCGGATGTTTCGCCGCCGCCCATGTCGCTCGTTCAACCGCGAAACGTATTCGGCCTCGGAGTCGACCATCAGCAGGCGTTCGCTGTCGAAGAACGCATGGCTCAAGTTCCCGATACCCGACCCGGCCTCCAGCACCCGCTGCCCCAGGAAGCCGCGGCATTGCTCGATCACCCAGTCGTTGTAGCGATTCGCGTGCGCCACGGATTTCAGGACGTACATCCCCGCATGGCTGGTGAAACAGGGATCGAGGAATCGGCACCGCAGCATTTCGCCGACGGCCTTGAGCCCGTCGATCGCGCGGATCTTCTTCCCTTCCCGCGCGGACCGCCCCGAATAGCTGATGGGAACCTCGTAAATCCGTGCCCCCCATTGCGCCAGGCGGGCGGTCAGTTCCGGCTCGAAATTAAACGAATTGCTCTTCAACTTCAGTTGCTTCAACACATCGGCACGGACCATTTTGAAGCAGGTCTCCATGTCCGTCAGGTTCATATCGTTGAGCATGTTCGAGGCTACCGTGAGCACGGAATTGATCAGACCATGCCAGAAGTTCAGCACGCGGCGGGGTGTGCCGACGAAACGCGATCCGAACACGGCGTCGGCCTTGCCTTCCAGGATTGGCTGGAGCAACTGCTGATACCCGCGCGGGTCGTATTCCAAGTCGGCGTCCTGGATGATCGCCACGTCGCCCTGCATCTGTTCGATCGCCGTGCGGATCGCCGCCCCCTTCCCCCGATTGGTATCGTGGCGAAAGGGCTTGATTCGCGGCTCGCGGCGGGCAAGTTCTTGCACCAACTCCCACGACCCGTCCGTCGAGCCGTCATCGACGACGACGATTTCGACGTCGAGGCTGACCGGAGATTCCAAGACGCATTCCAGAATCTCCTGCAGAGTCCAGCGCTCGTTGTAGACCGGGACGAGCACCGATAGCGTTCGGAACGCACATGGCACGTCCTCCGCGTGAGACGATTCATCCCGTTGGGCGGTCCGGACAAGCCCGCGATTGTCCTCGGCTTCGATCTTCGAGAGAAGATCATCGATCGTTGCGGTGGCGTTTTCAGTCATCGATGGCCGTTGCTCCGGCTACACTGATCTTTAGGACGTCGGACCGGCCGGAACCGTGCCGGTCCGCACACTCAGCCCTGCAACCCTAGCTCATCCGTGGGACTCCGGCCGCGGTACGACAGCTCACCGAATGCGTAGCCGAGAACGCCGTCCCTTTGGCGCGATGGCGCCAATTGTGCGGGCATTTCTCCGGCCCGCCGGGTTGGCGTTTCGTTTCTGATGTAGACTCCAGAGAGTGGCTTATAGGAACCGAGAATGCTGAGAAACAACGAAGCAATGGAATCAGCTAGCTGCGAAATCCCGGGCACCTCAGACCGCCGTTTCAACGCCGCGATCTTGTTCGCCATGGCGGCCACCTTCTTGGGCGTGGTCAGTTGTCTGAACTCCGCCACCCACGACATGCTCCATGGGATGGCGTTGTTCCGCGAAGCGCTGGCGCTCGGTTATCTGCCGCGCGATGATGTTTTTGCCTACACACCTACCGTCAGCCCCACCGTCCACCACGAGTGGGGCATGGGAGGGATTCTCTATCTGGCCAGCGTGGCGAGCGGCCTGGGGGCTGCGGGGATTATGCTCGTCAAGTATTTGTTGACGGCCACGGTCGTCGCCGGTTGCTATCTCTGCGCGCGATGGCGGGGAACGAGCCTGCCCGTATTTGCCGTGCTGGCAGGGGTCGTCGTTCCTTTCGGATGGGTCGGATTCGGCACGGTGCGGGCGCAGTTATTTACGATGGCGTTTCTCGTCTGCACGCTTGGATTGTTTGAACTCGATCGGCGCGGACGCCGCTGGTGGATCGCCGTGTGGCTGCCGATGAATGTGATCTGGTTGAACGTGCATGGCGGCTTCGTCGCCGGCGTGGGGTTGTTCGCTCTGTATACGATCGAACGTTTCGTCCGCGAGTGGACCGCGAGCAAATCGATCGTGCGCGCCGGTCGCGAGGTCGGACATCTGCTTTTCGCCGGCATCGCGCTGATTCCTTTGCTGGCCGTGAATCCTTACGGTTGGGAGTACATCGAATACTTGTGGCACGCATTGAGAATGGACCGCAGCCTGATCCGGGAATGGGCGCCGCTGTGGCAAACCTACCAACCGATGGTGACCATGGAGTTCTACGTGGTTTCGGTCGCACTGGTAATCTACGCAGCCGTAACTCGCGGCGTAAGGAACTTGCCGCAACTCGTGCTGGTCGCGGTCGCTGCCTGGCTCGCCCTGTGGCACATTCGGCATGGGGCCATCTATGCCGTGGTTTGGCTGTGCTATGTCCCCGCGTTCATCGAAGAGACGCCACTCGGCTGCCGGATCCGCAGTTTCTGGCATCGGCGGACGACGCTCGTAAGACGCGCGGCCGTCGTCTGCGGCGTGCTCGGCCTGATCGTGGCCGTCCACAACCGATTCTGGGAGTTGCAAGTCCCCACGACGGACGTGTCGTTGAAATTGGTCTATCCGGGCGGAGCGTGCGATTATCTTGCCGAGCACCACTTCGAGGGCAACGTGATGGTTCCCTTCAGTGCGGGGAGCTTCGTCTCGTGGAAACTCTACCCGGCGGTGAAAGTCAGCTTAGACGGGCGTTACGAGGCCGCCTATCCCCCCGGCGCCCTCAACGAGAATATCGACTTCTACGCCGCCCGCCCCGGCTGGAAGGCGACCTTGACCCGCTACGATACCGATGCGGTGCTTGTTCGCCGCGGAAGTCCACTCGAAACGGAACTGCAAGCGATGACGGCCGACGAGAAAGGCCCGTCGGCACCGTGGCGGCAAATCTACTCGGATGACGGTTTCTCGCTCTATCTGAAATCGAGCATTGCGGAGCGTTTTCCAACGGTGGATCGAACCGGGACGGCTCTGACGGCGCAGATTCCGTGAGCGTCATATCAAGTCCAGTGGCATAGGCGAGACGCCTGTGCCACTGCTTGTCCGGCTTCGATATCAAGACTTCCCGCGGCGTCCCCATTTCTTCCGCCAGGCCGGATAGTCCTTGGCGAGAAGATTCGCGCCGTAGTATCCCAGCCAACTGTAGCCGTTGCGGCGCTCGTGGGAGATCTCGGCCAGCGTGGCTCGCGGGATACCGTCGCGGCTGCAAAAGATGGGCTTGTTCGTGCCGATCGTGTAGAACCGGGCCCACATCGGCTCCGCCGACGGATCGGATACCACGATCCTGTCCGTGCCCTCGGGGCTCGATTTGTCTTCCTTGCGGCCGACGCGGATGCCCTCGAGCTTCGCGGCCTCGAACCAGGCGATCGCCCCTTCGATCGCTTCGATGACTTCGTCGCTCGGCTTGTCGATCTCCATCAAGAACTTCACCACGCCCGCCGATTCGCCGCCGCTGATCGAGGCCAATTCGTAACTCCGGGCTTTCGCCGGGGCCAGGCTCTCGGCGTCGTGCTGGGCACACCATGCCGTCTTCTTGCCGTCGACTTCGATCTGACAATCCAGAATGCAACGAATCCCTTTGTCCACGGCCGTCTTAGCCCGGGCGCGAAGCGCGGCGTCGGTAAATGCGAACTCGTCGGTGCCGGCAGCGACGTCCCGCAGCACGCTCATGATGCCGATCATCGCACCGTCGTTGAATGTAACGTGTCTCGAATAGCCTTTGCTCTCAGGATAGAACTGCGGCCAGCCGCCGCCCGGGTATTGGGCCTTGAGGATGAAGTGTACGCCGGCCAGGCACGCCTTCTTATACTGTTTGCGTCTGGCATCACTTTTCGCCTCATCGTAAGCCTTGGCCAGCAACCGCACCTCCCGATGCGTAGCGCCGTTGTCGAACGTCGTATCGTCACGGGCCTTCTCGCTTGCCAGCCGCTTCTTGTCATCATCGCTCAGCTTCTGATCCCGTTCGTAGTTCTTGGGCCAACCACCGTTATCTCGCTGATACAACAAGACGGTTTCAATAATCCGATCCGCCTTCTCGTCAGCAACCGCGTGCGCCGCCATCGCGATTGCAATCAACGACAAGGTGAAACGCAACAGCAAGTGAAGACTCCATTGGTTCAAGCTCATTTCTCGCGACCTCCGCTAAGAGTGATTGTGGTTCGTTTGCGGCAGGATACCATAAGCACGGGCAGGACCGTAGGGTGCGGAAGTTCCACGCATGTTTGCCGTGATGTCTGCGGAGATAGCTTGTCGACCAGACGACGCGTTGTGGCTGCGAACGGGTTGCGCAACGACACCCCCTCTTGTGGTTTAACTTCGACCCCTCCGTAGATCATTCTGCCCCCCCCCCCTAGACAACCCCGACGAAGCTGCTATACTAGAGGCTATTCATGTAACATTGCCCTGAGGCAACGCGAGAGTTTCCCTCCATCCCAAAACGGAGGCAGCGTTTCGCAGCCAACGCGTAAGGCGCTACCCGTATCGGTAGCACTTCTCTCAGGCTGCGCTCTGTAGGTGGACCCGCGCGTGGCGGGTCGGCCCCCTGGTTTTGCCGGGGACGCACTCCGCCTTTGCCAAAGTGGAACTTGAACTAACGGTTCACTAGTTGATCTTGAAAACGAAACAGGCACTTCGCCAGTAACTCACTACATGGGAGGCAAACGATGAAGATGAAGACGACGATCTTGGCGTGCTCGTTATGGACGCTGCTCGCGGCCGGCCACTTTGCCGAAGCCGGTGTCTGGCAGAACATCAACACGGGCGACTGGTCGGACCCGGCGAACTGGACCGGCGGCGTACCGAACGGGCCGGGCGACGTGGCGACGTTCGCCCAGCCCTTTCCCGCGGACACGGGCACAATCACCATCGACGGCGAGGTTCGCGTCGGCACGATCGAGTCGCTCAACGAGAACTCGATCTACCTCGACGGCACCGGTAAGCTGGTGATGGACGCTGCGGACAACGGTCAGGCCGAATTGCGACTCCATGCGGACGCCCATCTGATCGGAATTCTCACCGACGTGGCCGTAGCCCCGGGCGACGATCTGTTGATCGACGTGGCGACCGGCGCGGCGTTGCAACTGCGCGGACTGTTCGACGGCGGCACGGCGACGGTGACCAAGACGGGCCCGGGCAGACTGATCCTCATCGAAAGTGCCGCCACATGGACCGGGCCGTTAGACGTCTCCGGCGGCACGGTCGAAATCTACGACGCAGGATCGCTGGGCAGCACGGCGGGCGAAACCCGGATCGCCACCGGCGGCACGCTGGCGATCGGGCCGAACGTGAGCCCCGGCGCCGAGCCGATCGTACTCGACGGCGGCACACTGGCGGCCTTGGAAGAGGGAGTCGTCACGTTCACCGGCCCGGTCGAACTGCGCTCGACCGGCACGCTGCAGAACGAAACGGACACCGTTCTCCGTTTCAACGGTCCGATCGGCGGCACCGGCGGAGTGACCCTCGACGGCGGCAAGGTGGAGTTCAACGCCGCCAACACGTACACGGGCGACGTGCGGGTTAGCAACGGCGAGTTGTTCGTCACCCACGCGCAGGCCCTGGGGGATCCCGGCGGCAGCACGACGATCGAGACCGGCGGCACGCTACGGCTGGGCACGGTGGATATTACCGCCGAGCCAATCGTGCTCGCCGGCGGGGTGATTGAGGGCCCGACCGGCGCAACGGCGACGTTCGGCGGAACGCTCAGTGGAACCGGCACGTCGACGATAGCCCGGGGCACGATCCGCTTGACCGGTGAGAATAACTTCAGCGGCACCATGCACCTCACCAGTGGTGCGCGGCTGACCGGCGCAAGCAACACCGCCCTGGGGTCGGCCGGTGCAAACACGATCGTTCACTCCGGGGCGAAGCTGTTCGTTGCCGGGGGCACAGAGTTGAGCGGCGGGAAGATCACCCTGAGCGGCGGCTCGCTCAACATCGCGCCCGCTGCCCCCGCAAATCCGACGGTCTACTCCGAAATCGAACTGGCGGAGTCGACGCGGAGTCAAATGCATAGCGACCAAAGAAGGACCTTTTTTCTGCGAGGTCCGATCACAGGGAGCGGAGATGTTGCGTTTGCAAGCTCCTATGACGGGTACAATGCCTTCTATCTTTACGGAGAGAACACGTACACCGGTGAAACCTACCTTGATACCGAAGACACAAGCGTCAGGGTGTATCATCCCAGCGGCCTGGGAAGCCCCGAGGCGGGTACGGTCGTGCGCGCGGGGGGTCTGCTCTTCGAGGTCCCGGCCAGCGAGCCGATCGAAGTGTTGTCCGGCGGAACTATGTACCTGCCGGACACTGCCGAGCCCTACCTGGGGCCCTGCGTGCTGCGCGGAGGAAGCCTGGAAGTCAATGATGACCATGGAGTTCTCGAACCGACGCTTGTGATCGACGGCGGGACGGTCGGAAATGAGCGTAGTGGGAACCGTCTGACCCTGAAAGGCGGAATCACCGGAAAGAGGACTTTGACGGTCCTGACGTGGTCAAATGAGGATAGAGATACGATTATCGAAGGCACGGTCGACCATTCCGGCGATTTCCTCGCATTTGGGACGATCCGGCTCACCGGCCGGCTGGCCCATCGCGGCGACCTGATCGTCGGCAACCCGTTCGATGAGTGGTCGAAAGGCGATTTGACTTTGGAGGCCGATGTTGCCCAATATGAGGGAGCGACGTTCATCCGTTCGGGGACTTTGGACGTCGGCGAAGACAATACGCTATCGACCGTGGTGCTTGACCGGCGCGGCGACCACAAAGTGCGACAGGCTAGAATTCACGTCAACTTCGGCGCGACGCTCACGATCGAGGACGAATTCCGTTTCTACGGCGGGTACGTCGACGGTAACTTGCGCGGACTGGCGGAGATCGTCAAGACCACCCGCGCCAACGGGGGCTTCGCTCGCTTGGGTGAGGACTTTGACGGGCCGATCACCGTCTATGGCGGCGAGTTGATTACTCACGACGACACGGGCCTCGGTTCGAGTGTCGGGTCCACAACGATCGCGGTTAGCGAAAACGCGGCCCTTAGCATCGACTACGACGCCCGGGTGATCGAAGACGTCTACCTCAACAACGCAACGGGCATCGAGCACCAGGGAGCCCTGTACGGCAATTACGACCGATGGGACATGGGCGAGTTGGGCGGAAACCTCTTTCTGGGTGACCGCGGCTCCTGTATTGGCGACAACGTCGTGATCAGCGCAGCGATTCACGGCGGTGCCCTAACCAAAGTGGTACGCTCAGGCGGGGAACTGGTGATTAGCGGCGGCGGTCACACCTACACCGGGCCGACGACCATTTCCCGGGGGGAATTCGTACTTCGCAACCAGGGGCGGCTGGCGTCTACCGCGAGCATCGACGTCCGTGGCAATGGCGAACTCGTGCTGGACAACGCCGGCGAAGGCCAGTTGCCCGACCGCGTCGCCGACCATTTGCCCGTGTCGCTTAACAGTGGCACGGTTCACCTGATCGGAGCCGAAGGACTAGCCTCTTCGGAAACTCTCGGCAGCGTCGCCGCGGAAACCGGCATCGCCCATCTGATCGTTGCTTCCGGAGAGGAAGCCGGTAGCAGCGCGGCTTTGACGGTCGATTCCCTGACGCGCCGGCCGGGCTCCGTCGTCAAGTTCGAGACGTCGGGCAATCAGGCACAAATCCATCTGCCCGCGACCGAATTGCATCACAACCTGATCGGTGGCTGGGCGATGTTCGTTGCCGACAAACTCGAGACCGATTTCGCCACGATCGGCCCGGAAGGCGTCGTACCCTACTCCGATCTGCACGCCTACGTCACAGACCTGGGCGCCGCCGGACCGGGCGACAACGTCCGCCTGGACGCCGACGCAACGCTGAACGGCAACCGGACCATCAACGCCATGCTCGTTCCATTCGATCAGAGTGGCCGTACACTCAATTTGGCAGGAGCAACCTTGAACTTGGGAAGTGGAGGGCTGCTCAACGCATCGACGCTTGTGCTTGCCAACGGACGCCTGACCGCCGGAGGGGACGCGCCCGGGGAACTCATGCTCAGCGGCGGAAATCTCACCGTGGAAGCGGACATCGTCGACAATCCCGAACCGGTCGATCTGACCGTCTCCAGGAACTATGAGGCCGACGTATTTCTTCGCGGCACGAACACCTATTCGGGGAAGACGACAATTAACAACGCGACTCTCCACGTCGAATCGCGAGAAGCCCTCCCCCAAGGCACACCACTTGATCTGAACAATTACGGCAAGCTTCGTATCGATTTCGCGGACGGAAATCCGGTTTACCTCGGGCCAATCACGGTACGCAGTGGAGGCAGAGTCTACGGTCAAGCAGACTCTCCGGTCGTTGCGGATGCCTATCTGATCGAAGACGGAAAGATCGAGCACCTTGCAGGGACGGGGCCACTGGTCAAGACGACCCCGGGCAGGGGAACCGTCAGCGACGCCTCTCAATACTTCGGACCAATCACCGTCGAGCACGGGATGTTGACCGTCGAGGGAGCACTTTCTGCACCTGCCCAGTCCGGCCAGGGAACCATCACCGTGCGCCAGGGTGGCATCTTCAGCGCAGTATCCAACTCCATCGCTCGGAACCTCGTTCTCGACGGCGGTACTTTCCATGGATTGGATGGATTCAACATGCCCATCGAAGTCACTCGACGGGGTACCATCGGCAAAGTTCCGGCAGACAAAGACTCGGGGGCCCGCGGCAAGATCACCGGTGAAGCAGACTTGGTGTTGGACGGCGAGTTCTACCAAGATTATTGGGACGACGAGTCGCGATTCTACAACGACCTGAACGACTTCGGGGGGGACTTGCATGTGACCGGCGGGCAGGTGGCCTTGCTCAACGACAACCGCAATTACCAGGGAGACGTGTTCGTCACCGCCCACCGCCTGGCTGTCCGGCACAAATACGCGCTCGGCTCGGGCACGACCTACGTGCTCCCCGAAGGCACGCTCGCCGCGCGGACCACGGTGGATGCTTCCATAGAACTCGCCGGAGGGAAGCTGTATCCGATGAGGAAGCAGATGACGCTTGTCCAGATGTTACCCGTTACCAAGAACTCGTGGCTTGAGATCATGAGAACTAGCGCCAAGATCGACCTGTCCGGCGGCGCCCTGCTGGCCGACGGCGTAACGCTAACGAAACACGGCGAAGGAGAGCTGATCGTCCGCTCCAACCTCCTGCTCGGCGGAGACAATTCCATCGTTGCACTCGACGGGCAGACCCGGATTCTGGGAACGGTCGTTGCCGACGGGCCGAGTTGCCGGCTCGATATGGTCGGGCAGGATACGTTCGTGCTCGATGCGTCGATTCGCGTGCCGGCCGACAAGGAATTGGCGCTGGAGTTCAACGGCACAAACGCATCCTTGGACGTCCAAGGTAGCGACAAATCCGTCGCCGGTGGGGGCACGTTGCGCAGTGATTTGACCGTGACCGGCGGGGCCGTGTTGCGGCCGGGGGAGTCGGCCGGCACGTTGACCGTGGATGGCGATCTGACGCTCGGAGCGATGGCCGCCTACGAGTGGGAAATGCGCAATGCGGCGGGCGTCGGCGGGTCGCACGACGGCTGGGATCTGCTGCACGTCTTGGGGGCGTTGAACGTCGCTGCCGACGGTGCAAGCCCGGGCGAGTTGCGGGTGGTCGGTTTGGCCGAGAACGGCTCGCCGGGAGCGGTTGACGGGTTCGACCCGCAGCAGAACTACCGGTGGACGGTTGCGTCGGCCGATGCGATCGTCGGATTCGACCGGGCCGCGTTGAACATCGACGCAACGGGCTTCGTGCAGCATAATCCGATCGCGCCGCTTGGTGAGTTCTCGCTGCAACAACACGGCGGCGACCTGATGCTGGCCTACACGGTGCCCGAGCCGGGAACCTGGGCGCTGCTGGCGGTTGGCGTCGCGGTGGCGGTTGGGGCGGGGTTGCTGCGGCGACGGAGAGGCGCGGGGTGGGGGCGTTGATCGCGAGGGTGTGGGGATGTTGTGGTGCAGCGAGGCGGAGCCTCGAAGA
>JABMRB010000419.1 GCA_013202865.1 Candidatus Nealsoniibacteriota bacterium
CACGAACGCTGGTGTCCGTGAAGGCCACGGCCTGCATACAGAAAACGCGTCAAGCGGTTCATCAGACGGTCCGCCAGATTGCTCGTGCGATGGCAGCCGGAATGAGAATAGCTGACCGCATACTCCGACTCACGATTGCACAACTTGGCCACCACCTCCAACACCGCTTTCGGCCAAGTGCCCTGCTCGCACCACGCCCGGAACACCGCCATCCGCTCACGAAACTCGCCGGCCGTCGCCGCGTGGTACACCTCCCACACGCGCTGGTGCAATTCGCGGGCCTTGCGGCAACGGTTGCGGATTTTCAAGAAACCATGCAGAAAACACAAGATCGTCACAATCCTCGGAAACAAGACGCGGAAGGCGTTGCGGGTCGCCCACCAGCCGTCGGTATTGACGGTTTGCGGAGCATAATCGGGGGTCACGTCCCGCGATTCGGTCGCGAAAGTGCCGTAGGCATCGGTCAGGTGTTCTTCGTCGGCCGAGTCGCTCAGGGCCACGCCCAACACACACCCTGCGCCCGCGGTGAAGGCCACGTAACCCTTTTCGCCGCACCAATCGGTGTGATGCTCGTCGGCGGCCAGATGTTCGGGCAGCCGCGCCGGATCACGCACGGTGGTCCCCACCAGGCTGTTGCGTCCCAGGCGTTCCAGAAGCCGGTGCCAGTACATGTCGTTGCGTCCGAATATCTCCGTCACGGCCCAGCATGGCACCCCGAGCGAAAGCAACAGCAGCGGATGTTCGAGTTCCTCAACGGTGCCGGTCATGTAACTCATCACGAAGCTGGGTCGCAACGTAAAGACGCGGCCGTCTTTCAATCGCACCTGCCGCAGCCTGACGCCGGGCATTTTTTCGGATTCCGGCAGCCGCCCCGTAAGTTGATAGCCTTCCTGCATACCCTGGGGGAAACAGTTCCGGCGAGGCCTGTATCAGCGGTTCGAGGAACTGCCGTACTTGCCCGGCCTCATTCCAAATGCGATGATAGATGTCCGCGGTCATGGCAATACAAATCTGCTTGGATCCGCGAGGTGTGCCTTTACTTCGTGGCATCCGTTGCCGAGAACACGACCGGGTTCCCTCTTGAGCATCCATGCCCGTCCCTCCTTTGTGGCAATAAAGGAAGGATGGCGAATGTCGGCGTTCAGGGCGAGCCCGGTTTCTTGCTCATGTGTTCACACATAGAAAACGTTAGTGTCAGCAATCTTGAAAGGCAGATGAACCCGGGCCGCCCCGCGTTCACAAGGATTACCCTCAAGGACAAGGGATTAACCAGCGATGCGTCGCGGATTTGGTCGGGGGTTACCCTGATGGATCTGGACCGTTATCAGGCGCTGAAGATGACCGTCAAAAAGATCGGCGGCGACGACTACCTCTTTATCGAAGCCGGCGGATTCAGCACTAGAAATCCGGTCGGCTGGCAGTCGCCGTGGTATGTGATGAAGAGCCAGACGAAGTAAATGCCCCATTTTTTAACTGAAGAAGAAAGGTACACCAAAATGTTGAAGAATCGCCAATGTAAGACCGTTTATTCATTTGTTATTCTCGTGATGGCGTTGTTGGCCCGTCCCGTTTCCGGGGCGGAGGTCCCTGCCCAATTGCCTGATCCCGACGGTAAACCGGGCGACGCCACGAAGCCGGTCAAGGTCTACATACTAGCCGGGCAGTCGAACATGGTGGGCATGGGGGAACTCAGCGGGGCGAAGAACCTCTATACCGGGGTCTACCTCACTCCCGACCCCGCGGCGCCCAAGGGTCCCATGCAAATTTGGCGCGTGGGCGACTACAAGATCGCACCGCTGGCCGTCTACCTGCCGGACGGCACGCCGACGGAGAAACCGGTCGCACAGGGCCAACTCGAGGTACCCGAGAAGGGCCTCTATCAAATGCACTGCGGTTCCGGCGAGAGTTCCTACAACGTGATGGAACTTGATGGGAAGCAGGTCTACCGCAGGGAGGCGGGCGGCGAGCCGGTCAAGCAGGACGTAACCCTCGAACCCGGCAAACGCTACGCGTTCAACATCTCCGGCTTCAAGGGCGACCCGCCGAGGTTTTGGCTGCAGAAGACCGACCTGCTGGGTAACGGCGACCTCGAGGCGGTGGCCAAGCGGGCAGGAAAGTTCCCGTGGCTGCTCGACGACGAGGACAATTGGACCGTGCGCAATGACGTCTACTTCCAGGAAGCGCGCATCGCAAAGGAAGGCAGAGGATGCCCCTTGAGCGCGACCTCGAACGGCAAAACGATCGGCCCGGGACTCGGCTTCGGCCACGTCATGGGTGCCTTCCACGACGAGCAGGTTCTGCTGATCAAGACCTCCATGGGCAACCGCTCGCTGGGCTTTGATTTCCGCCCGCCCACCAGCGGCCGGACCGACCCGGACAGCGAGTGGGAGTCGCTGGAGTACAAGCTCATGGTCGAAGGCGTCCGCAAGACGCTGGACAATATCAAAGACGTCGTGCCCGGCTACAAGGGACAGGGCTACGAGATCGCCGGCTTCGTCTGGTGGCAGGGCCACAAGGACAGCGGCTCTGAGGAGACGATTGCGGAGTACGAGAAGAACATGGTGAACATGATCAACGACGTGCGCAAGGAATTCAAGGTGCCCACAATGCCTGCCGTGGTCGCCACCGTTGGCTTCGGCGGACACAACATGGCGGACAAGTTCCTGAGGATCCTGGAAGCGCAGATGGCGGTCGGCGATCCCAAGAAACATCCCGAGTTTGCCGGCACAGTGGCCTCGGTGGACACCCGTGATTTCTGGCGCGAGGTCGACGAGTCACCAACGAACCAAGACTATCACTACAACCGCAACGCCGAAACCTATCTGCTCGTCGGCGATGCGCTGGGGCGGGCAATGGTTGGGCTGCTCGGCTCAAACGCGGAAGCCCTTCCGCAGGCCTCCAGGCCGAAACCGGCCGCGCAACAAGCGACTTCCGAACCGACCGAGCAAGAGAAGGCCGCCGCCCAGGCGGCACTCGCCCCGATCATCCTCGACGGCATCGCGGCGTCCTACGTCGCCAACCCGCGGTACAACGCGGCGCTCTTGAGCGAGGCCGCCGGGGAAAAGCCGGCGCGGGTCTCGCAGTTCTTGCGGGGCGCCATGTACGGCCTGATCAACTGCTATCGCGCGGCCGGAATAGACGACTACGACTGGCACGCGTTCGGCCCAGACCTCGAAAACGTGCAGTGGGACTACATCAGCTTCGACCCGCCGGAAACCATGCCCAAGGACAAGGGAAACCGGTACCGCAAGGTGACCTACCCCGCCGGGATGGAGAATTGGTTCGCCCCCGACTTCGATGCCGCCGGGGCGGGTTGGAAGAAGGGGCAGCAGCCCTTCGGCCAGCTCGACGGCAAGCTGGCGCCCCTGTCCGATACGTGCGCCGCGCCGTTTTGCCGGTGCGGCCTGTCCCCGAAGACCCTGTGGCACAAAGAAGTTCTTCTGGTCCGCGGCACGTTCGAGGTCCCGCCGCTAAGAGAGGGCCACCGCTACCGAATCGTCGTCGGCGGCAGTGCCCACGTCAATGCCGGCGAGGGTTATGCGATCTACGTCAACGGCAAGCTGCTGGCCGAGTCGGCCGCCGGCGTCGGCATCCGGCAGGGCGGACAGCCCCGCGGCGGCCATGTCTACAACGACTTCCGCAATGAATTCACCGGCGGCAAGGTAACCATCGCCGCCACCAGCTTCCTGCGATACAACCACCCGCGCATCAAACCCTATCCACCCCGCGGACACTTTACGCTCTGGATAGAAGAGCAGAAGATCCCCCCGGTGGGGCCCTGATCAAGGCGCGGATGTGTGGTACAATCAGGGGCTGACCTGAGGAGCCGTCCGATAACAACTTCCCTGGTTCCCAAGCTCCAGCTTGGGAA
>JABMRB010000420.1 GCA_013202865.1 Candidatus Nealsoniibacteriota bacterium
AACGCCGTGGCCGAGGCGGGCGATTCGACGGCCGATGCCAAGGTAACCACAGCCGACCTGCTCCTGGCCCGGAATAACCCACGCGGCTTGCTCGACGAGATTAGCGTAGCGTTTCCCTGCGACTTCGACCGTGACGCCCGGTGCAATGCCACCGACGTGCTGCTGGCACGGAACAACCAGACGAGCTTCCACAACACTTTGCAACTGATCGACCTCTCCGGCGGGGAGGAAGAGGCCCAGGGACCCGCGGTGGCCGACCTGGCTTGGCTCTCCGACCTCGACCAGCCAGCCCCGCAGCGCACGGCGCAGAAAGACGCCGCCGCGGAGGCCGTGGACCTGTTGCTGGCGGTGTGCTTGATGTAATCGGTTCCGGTCCCTTGAAAACAACTGTGGCCCTCCTGGACGAGACGCAGGCTTGACGTGCTCGAGCCGTCGCTATGGAGCCGCTCGCTTTCCGATGCAGTAGAGGGCCCGATTCGATCGACAAAAGATCTGGCCTTCACTCGGGACAGGGGAACTGCGAAAGATCTCGCCCTCGGGCGGTTCGATGTGGTTGCGGGCAATGACGTCCAGATCTTTGCCCGGCCTGATTACGAGCGTGGTACCGGCCTCGTTCTGAAAGTAGGCCAGGCCCCCGGCAGCCATTGGGGAAGCGGTGAGGCTGCCTTCGAGCCGCGCCGTCCAGTGCTCCTTGCCGGTGAGTGCGTCGTAGCAGACGCCGATTCCACTCATGTTGGCCGTTAACAGGCAGCCTCCCGCCAGGACCGGCGAAGAAAGGTTCCGCCCGCTGCTACGAGGCGTGTGCCACACGATCCGCGTTTCCCTGACGTTGCCGCTGCCGCCCGGCCTAAGAGCAAACGTGTCGCCCGGCTTGGAGCTGACCACAAACAGCCGCTGGCGATCGAACGTGGGCGACGGCGTCCCGCGGCCGTTGAAGCCCTTGCAGAACCAAAGCTCCTTGCCGGTGTCCGGATCGTATCCATGCACGCCGTATTCGCCGTTGAGGATCAGTTCCCTGCGCGAACCAACGTCGATCAGAAGAGGCGTGCTCCAACCGCCGCGCGGCATCTGCCCACGACCGGTTTTCCAGACGGTCTCGCCGGTCTTCATGTCCAGCGCGATGACGAACGACTCACCCTGGGCGTCGCAGTTCTGGATGACCTTGTCGTCGACGATCAGCGGCGACGCGGCAGTGCCCCAAGCTCCCGGAAGGGTTCCCAGGTCGCGCGACCAGAGCTTCTTACCATGCATGTCATAAGTGTGGATTCCGCCGTGGCCGAAGAACGCGACCACGCGCTGGCCGTCGGTGGCGCACGTTGCGCTGGCGAAGCCGTTCATGCGGTGAGTCACCTCGGCCTTGCCGACCGACGCCACCTGTTGCCAAACGACGGCGCCCGTGTTGCGGTCGAGACAGAAGATCAGCCTCTCGACCTGCTCGCTTTCCGTCTTCCGCGCGCCGGTCAGGAAGATATTATCGTCCCAGACACACGGCGACGAATGGCCCTGGCCGTTGAGTTCGGTTCGCCAGGCGATGTCCCCTGGCCCCCATTTCACCGGTACGTTGTCGTCGGCACTCTGCCCGGTACCCTGGGGCCCGCGAAACCCGGGCCAACGCGTCTCTGCGCGAAGCGAGGTTTGCAACATCTGCGAGCAAGCGAGCAGCAACAGCAGCAGCCGCCCAAGCATACGGGCAGCACGGTTGGAAGCATGAATGTCGATTGGCATGGCAGCAAGGTTCTCCTGGTAAAGAGTTTGGCACAGACTCCGATTGTAGTTGCCGGGCCCTGTCAGGGCAAGTATTCCAAACCGGCCCGTACGTCCGCCCGCGGCAGGCTGGCAGGGGGCGACGAGTGGGCGGCAGCGATAGTGGCACGCGGCGTGCCGATTTGGTATGGTGAACGGGTCGCCTGTACCAAGGCAAGCCCACCAACCAACGGAGACCGTTCGATGCCACGACTCACATTTGCGCGTCTGTTGTTCCTTGCCGCCACGGCGACGGCCCTGCTGCTGTCTGCTACACGGACCATCGCGGCAGACGGTCCGGTCCAGGTTTTCATCCTGGCAGGCCAGTCCAATATGGTCGGCGACGGCCGCCTGGGCCCGGCGGAAACCAAGGGAACGCTTGCATACATGGTGCAGAAGTCCGACAAGCAAGACCAGTTCAAGCACCTCGTCGATAAGAACGGCAACTGGGTCGAGCGCGACGACGTCTGGTTCTTTCAGCGCCAGACGGTGAAGAAGGGCCAGGCGATCGAAACGGTCGATGTTGCCGGCGGACTCAAGCCCGGGCTGCAAGGCTCCGGTGACAAATCGAGATTGGGCCCCGAACTGCAGTTCGGTCACGTGATGGGCGATCACTTCGACAACCAGGTGCTGATCATCAAGACCGCCTGGGGCGGCAAGAGCCTGGCGGTCGATTTCCGTCCGCCGCGCGCCGGCGATCCCTCCTTCGAACTCAAGGCCAACAAGCAGGGCGTCAAACCCGAAGTCGGCAAGTTCTACCGGCTCATGATGGCCGACGTGCGTTACATTCTTGACAACCTCGAGAAGTACTTTCCCGAATACAGCGGCCAGGGTTACGAGATCGCCGGTGTCGCTTGGCACCAGGGCTGGAACGACGGCTGCAATCAGGTCTATGCCGACGAGTACGAGAAAAACCTGCCCCTGCTGATCGAGGACATTCGCAAGGACCTGGGCGTTGCGAATCTGCCGGTGGTGATCGGCAGCAGCGGGTTCGGCGGACACGACCCGAATCTGCCGGGGGTAAGAGCCTGCATCAAACGGGTGGTCGAGCCGGCGCAGATCGCCGTCGCCAAGAAGATGAGCAACGTGAGTTGCGTCGAAACCCGCGACTTCTTCCGCCCGCGCGACCAGTCGCCCACCGGCGCCTCCTATCACTGGAACAGCAACGCCGAGACGTATTTCCTGATCGGCCACGGCATGGGCCGGGCGATGATACAACTTCTTCAGGAGTGAGAGGTTGTTTTCGAAGAATTCACCAGTTCACGGGAGAATGCGTTATGCAACGTTCGCGAGAAGTCCTCGGTTGTTTGATGTGCGTTCCGCTGGTCCTGGCCGTATGGGCATCGACCGCCTTGGCCGACGGCCCCTACCAGGCCACGGGCTTCAAGGTCGGCGAGGTGACCGACACGACGGCCAACGTCTGGACTCGCTTGACGTTGCGGTCCGAGCGGAACGCGCCGGATGCGCCGATGGCCAAGATTGTCACGGGGAAGAACAACCGGGTAACGGGCGTCGTTTATCCTGAAGGCATGACGGTCTCCGACGTCCGAGACGCCGCGCCGGGCACCGCCGGCCAGGTGCGCATACGGTATTCGACGACGGACCGAGATCGGCTCTCTCAGACCGCTTGGGCCGACGTGGACGCAAAGCGCGACTTTACGCATCAATTCCAACTCGAGGACTTAACGCCCAACACGCGGTATCGCCTCCTGGTCGAATGCCGGGCGCGCGAGGGCCGGTCGGGCGAGGGCCAGACGCCGTCGCACTCGTTGTCCGGTGGTTTCGTGACCGCACCGGCGCCGGACGATCCGGCCCGCGTGGTCTTTACCGTCTCGACCGGCCAAATCTACGGCAGCCGGGATTGCCCCGAGGGCTACAAGATTTATCCCTCCATGCAGAAGCTCGATCCCAGCTTTTTCGTCCACACGGGCGATATCGTCTACTACGACAAACTGGCCAAGACGGAAGCGCTCGCCCGTTACCACTGGCAGCGGACGTACAGCCTGCCGACGAACGTGGAATTTCACAAACGGGTCGCCGCCTACTTCATCAAGGACGACCACGACACCTGGCAAAACGATTGCTGGCCGACCATGCGGAACGAGAAGATGTACCAGTTCACCTTCAAGCAAGGACTGGCCATTTTCCCCGAACAAGTACCGATGCGCGAGAAGACCTACCGCACGCGTCGCTGGGGCAAGGACCTGCAGATCTGGATGGTCGAAGGCCGCGACTTCCGAAGCGACAACAAGATGCCGGACGGCCCGGACAAGACGATCTGGGGCGACGAGCAGAAGGCATGGTTCAAGCGAACGGTCCGGGAGTCGGACGCCGCGTTCCGCGTGCTGATCAGTCCCACGCCGATGGTCGGTCCCGACCGCGACAACAAGGGCGACAACCACGCGAACAAGGCTTTCACGCACGAAGGAGACGAGCTGCGCAAGTTCATCGCCTCGCAGAAGAACATGGTCACCGTCTGTGGCGATCGGCATTGGCAATACGTGTCGGTCCATCCTAAGACGAAGGTCCGTGAATACTCCTGTGGCCCGGCCAGCGACAAGCACGCCGGCGGCTGGCAGCAGGAGGACAACCGGCCCGAATACCACCAATATCTCAACGTCACGGGCGGATTTCTCTCGGCCACCGTCGAGCGAGTCGAAGACACGCCAACACTCATCTTCCGCCACCACGGCGTCGACGGCAACGTTCTCAATAAAGACCGGCTGATCGCCGAATAAGGCTGTTTGATTCGAGATGAATAGGTAGAATCGCAGGAACGCCGCGTCGGCGGCCCGGTGGAAACACGTCACCTGTTCAGGGTTCATTAAGATAGGAATCTCAAACT
This sequence comes from Candidatus Nealsoniibacteriota bacterium, assembly GCA_013202865.1. GTDB lineage: Bacteria > Planctomycetota > Planctomycetia > Pirellulales > Thermoguttaceae > JABMRB01. The sequence continues at coordinate 4,589 of JABMRB010000420.1, forward strand.
GCAAATGCAGCACGACCCATTTCAAGAAGGCATAGTCGGGACTGGGGGCTCGGGACTGGGAGCTCGGGACTGGGAGAACGCAACATTGCGAGTCCCGAATCCCTAGTCCCCAGCCCCCTTGTTTCCGGAACAATAACCGTTCGCTGGCAACTCACGTTTACCGTTTGAGTAAGGATGATACCCATGAAGAAGTTCAGATCACTGGTGCTCCTGAGCGCGACGATGGCGACGGCCCTGACGGCCGGATTCGGCCAGCAGCGGGGCACTCTTGCCCAAGAGAAGCGGCCCGACTTCACTTCGCGTGTCCCGGCCTTCACCTTCGCCGACACGCTTGCCGAACAGGAAGCACAACTGAAGACGAACCCGCTGCTGCTGCGATTCGCCGAGTCGCGAAAGAAGATGGCCGACGATCCGTACCGGCCGATCTATCATTACGTCAATCCGGAAGGCCGGCTGAACGATCCGAACGGGCTATGCTTCTGGCAAGGTCGCTGGCACCTGTTCTACCAGGCCTATCCACCGGAAGACCCCCGCCAGCACTGGGGACACGCCGTCAGCGACGATCTGATCCACTGGCGCGACTTGCCTTTGGCCATCTATCCCAATCCGGAAAGATGTTGTTACTCCGGCTCGACGATGGTTGAAGACGACCGCGTGATCGCCATGTATCACGGCACTGCGGTCGGCAACATGGTGGCCGTCTCCAGCGATCCGCTGCTGTTGAACTGGAAGAAGGTGACCGGCAAGGCCGTGGTCCCCAGCAGGAACCCGGACGGATCGAGGCCGCCTTACAACGTATTCGATCCGTGCATCTGGAAAGCGGACGGCGTCTACTACTCGCTGTCGGCGGGCACTCTGCCGGACGGACCCGGCGGCAAGCGGGTCCGGGCCAACTTCCTGCTGCGTTCGAAGGATCTGGCCAAGTGGGAGTATCTCCACCCGTTCGTCGAGAACGATCGTTACTCGTTGGTGGGCGACGACGGCGCGTGTCCGTATTTCTGGCCGATCGGCGAGAAGCACATCCTGCTGCACTTCAGCCACATGAGCGGCGGCAAGTACCTGCTGGGCGATTACGACAAGCCGCGGGATAAGTTCGTCGTGACCGCGGGCGGCGACTTCAATTTCGGAGCGGCTTCCCCCGCCGGCGTACATGCACCTTCGGCCGCCCCCGACGGCAAAGGCGGCGTGATCGCGATCTTCAACATGAATCCGGCCAAGCCGACCGAAGGCTGGAACCAGATCATGACCTTGCCGCGGCGCCTGACGTTGATCGGCAAGGACCAGTTGGCCGTGGTGCCGGCCGGCGACGTCGAATCGTTGCGAGGGCAACACCGCCACGTCGATGCCACGACCCTGCCGGCAAACAAAGAGATCGTGCTCGACGGTGTTCGCGGCAACGCCATGGAGATCGTCGCCGAAATCGATCCGAAAGGCTCGCAGATGGTCGAGTTGAACGTCCTGCGCAGCCCGAACAAGGAGGAGTCTACTCGCATCGCGCTGTTCAAGCAGCGAGGGTACCGGGGAAAGAGCCTGATCACGATCGATACCTCCTACTCATCGCTGCTTCCGGACGTCCGCTCGCGAGCCCCGGAGACGGCCCCGATCGCCCTCGGTAGCGATGAACCGCTGAAGCTACGGGTGTTCATCGACCGCAGCGTTGTCGAGGTGTTCGTCAACGGCAAGCAATGTGTCGCCGTGCGCGTCTACCCGGGCCGCGAGGACAGCGTCGGCGTGTCGCTACGCGCCCAGGGCCAAGACGCCGTGCTCAAGTCGCTCGACGCCTGGCAGATGAAGGACATTTATCGGTAGGCAAGGTGCATTGCTGTGACGGCAAGGAGTCGACGATGAAGTGTTGCCATCTCTTGCTCGCGTTGCTATTGGCCGGTCGCCTGGTCTTGCTGCCGGTCTCGGCGGAAGAGCAAAAGGACCTCGGGCTGCAACTTGCGGAGAATCCGCCGAGGCGGGTGATCTCGAAGACGCCGCCCGTGCCGGCTCCGATTGCGGACGAGTTCGAGATTCGCCAAGGGTTCAGGCTGATCGAGACGCTCGACGAGTTTCGCGTCGCGATCAAGCGTGACAACCAGAAGATCCGCATGAAGCCGGGCGTCTACCGTGCCGAAGACGTCGATCCGCCCATGACGGGCCCGATCCCGCGCACGCAGCCCAGTGACGACGGGGAACTCCCGAAGAACCGGCAAGAACACATCTTCGCCGTCAACGGCTCGAACAATTACTTCGATCTGCGCGGCGTCGTGTTCGAGACACCGGTCTCCGTCCAGAGCAAGCTCTCCGGCCGGGCTCACGTCGCCGATACATGGCACATCAACGGGGCCGCCAACACGTTCGAGGGTGGATACTTCCGCAACGTCGTCGACCGGCCGTACCCCGACTACCGGGTCACCGAGAACGAATTCGAGGTCTGCAATGACAATAACACGTTCCTGGATTGCATCTTCGTCGTCACCGGCTCCGTCCCCTACGGCTACACCGACTACTACGGCAAAGGCGGGCCCAACTTCGGGCGGCTTAACAAGCACTCCTTCATGTCGATCTACCGTGCCAACAACACGAAACTCATCGGCTGCCAGGTCTACATGAAAACGTTCGGGCATTGCGTTCATTTCCACAACGTCGACGGCGTTCTCATCAAGGATTGCCTCTTCACCGGCACGCTCCGAGCGACCAACGACGTTCTCAAAGAGACGGTTGGCCGGGCTAAGGAATACGACTTCAACATCATGTACCGCGGCAAGCGCCCCATCCCTCGCGACCTTATGATTCCGCTGACCGAAGACGGAGTGCGCTCCTATGGCGGCGATAAGAATATCACGGTGATCGACACAACCGTGGAACGGCTACGCGGCTGCTTCCAACTGCTCTGCGTCGGGGACGTGACCCTGGAGAACGTCACGGTGCGGGAAGCGGGCGATTTCAGCTTCGATCTCAGCGCGGGCGACCAGGGTAAAGTCGTGATGAAGAACTGCCGGGGCGACATTGCCTACAACCCCCTGTTCAACCTCACGCGAGGCCCGATCCCGAAAGACGCCTTCTACGAAGTGACGATTCTCAGTCCCGCGGAAGACGTCCGGCCGACGCCGCGAACGAGCCTGGGCACCATCTGCGGCGACCACTGCACGTTCATCTTCCACGACGGCACCACGCGGCCGTTACCGCCGCAAGTCAATCGCGTAAGCTGTGGCGGTAAGCTGGGCCTGGTCGACAGCACCGTAACCAACTACACAACGGCCCGATTGATCTTGAACGAACGCGTTCGCAACTGCACAATCAAGTCCGTCGGCCCCGTAGAGGACCACGGAAGCGAGAATGCCGTTATCAAGATCGAGCCGGCTGCCGCCGAATGATCCCCAAGGAGCCGCTGCAAAATGATTGATTTCCTTATTGACGAATGCAGACAGGACGGGGGAGACCAGTTCGTTTCAGGGATGCTGTGCGCGGGGACAATAGTTCTGGGCACAGAGTTTGTATTGGCGAGCGATACGCCTACAGATTCCAATGAACCGGACAAGGAGCCACGTCCAGTGAAGCTGTTGGTACGTGGAATCATGGCCTACGATCACCAACTTCAAGAATTGCCCCAAGGCATGAGCGGCGAGTTGCTTGTTGAGGGAGAGGGCGCAGAAGCGATAAGAAAGGGCGTCTTCTTGCGGGCTCACGCTGGCAGTGGCTGACAAGTCGAGCTCAAAGGTCTCCGCGACCGCCGAATCCAACGCGGTTGAGGTGGTCGACCTGATTGAGCGACAACAGCTTCACTTCGCCGACCGTGCTGCGTAGCCGGCTGATCGAACCGTTGTAGAGGAGGAACGGATGCCGCCGGGCGGGCACACCCAACAGCGCCTTCAGGGCTGCGGCCAACAGGCCGCCGTGGGTCACGACCACTACCTGCTTGTGGGCGTTGTCGGCAATCTGCTGGAAGACCTCGAGCCCTCGTTGCATCAGATGACGTCGCGTTTCTCCGCCGGGCAAGGCGAAGTCGGGATCACCGCTGCGCCACCGGGCCATCTCTTCAGGCCGCAACGCTTCCAGGTCGGTGCGGAGTTGGTCCTGAAAATCGCCGGCGTGGACTTCCATCAGACGGTCGTCGGTGCGGACCTCCAATTGCAGCGCGTCGGCCAGCGGCCGGGCCGTCTGCATCGCGCGGCGCAAGGGGCTGGAGTAGACCGCGTCGATGGGTAGCTGGGCCAGCGCCTCGGCCACCGCCTCTCCTTGCCGACGGCCGAGTTCCGAAAGGGCCGGATCGGATTGACCCTGGATCCGGCCTTCGGCGTTGTACGAACTTTCGCCGTGTCTAACGCAGTGGATCAGCATGGTGTCAGTCGTGCGATGTCATTTCGCTTGTAGGGTGGGTCGAGATACGAGGCCCACGCGCCTGATGGAGCGTCCGTGTACGATAACCGCTGATTGTGCGGAATGCAACGCCCGAGCTAGGCACGCCATTGGGGGGGGTGTTAATCCGAGTGAAGTGTTGACAACGGGGCCGTGGCGAAGGATACTTGAATGCTTAGCCTGTCTTGATCTGCCCCATAGTTAATGTAAGGAAATCTGCCGTGACCGCTCCGTGGCTAACCTACCGACCCGAGTTGAAGGTTCTGGATTGCACGATCCGGGACGGCGGCCTGGTGACCAACCACAAGTTCGAGGACAGTTTCGTCAAGGCGGTTTACGACTGCTGCGTGGCGGCCGGGATCGACTACATGGAGTTCGGCTACAAGAACTCCAAGAAGCTCTTTCCGCTCGACCAGTTCGGTCCCTGGAAGCACTGCGACGACGAGGACGTGCGGCGGATCGTCGGCGAGAACGACACGCCGCTGAAGCTGTCGGTGATGTGCGACGCGGGCAAGTCGTGCAAGAACGACCTGTTGTCGCGGGAGCATAGCGTGCTGGACATGGTCCGGGTGGCGTTCTACGCGCACCAGGTTTCTGAGGCGGTCGACATGATCCGCGACGCGGCGGAGAAGGGCTACGAGGTGACCGCCAACCTGATGGC
>JABMRB010000421.1 GCA_013202865.1 Candidatus Nealsoniibacteriota bacterium
CGTCCGGTTTGATGAGCGGGAGGTGGAAACGGAGCATGGTGAGGATATTGAGGCACCGGCAGACGAAAGGGCCGGAAACAGATAGGCCGCACCTAAACCACCGCGCCACCTTTCGACTCTACGCGAATGAGTCTTCTCAAATGGCAGAGCCTGCTGCGGAAAATCATCGCTGCTACCCGGCCTTCTTACCCTGCCGTGCCAGCCGTCGCATGCCCGGCGGTGGGAGTTGGTCTTCGGGTTGTTGCTGCTTGGGGGTGAGACGGTTCGAGAGGTACGTCTCGAAAACCAACGCGAACAGTACGAACCATACAAATAGCTCCCAAAGGTTCTTGCCTTCGTGCAACCGGTCGAACGTGCTGGTGAGATCGTCCGGATCGTCGGCGAAGATTAGCGGGGTTGGGGCTAGGAGCTTCTTGAGGGCGTCGCGGTCGAGCTTTGTTGTGTCGGCTTCGTCCGGGTCGATGTTTACGGAGTAGGCGAGCGGGCGGGTGCGGGGGCCGGCCATGGGGCGGAGGTTGTAGATGCCCGTCTCGTGGGTGTCGGTGTAGCGGAAGACTTGCCGGCCGTCGGGGTCGGGCGTGGTGGGTAGTCGTAGCGATTGGCCGCCGGGTGGGACTAGCTCGACGGTTACCGGCGCGGTCGCGTCTTCCAACGGCAGTACCAGCGGCGTGCCGGCCAGGCCGTGGTGGTGGGTGCGCTCGCCGCCGGCCAGGTCGAACGTCAATCGGGCGACCAGCGGTAGGAAGATCGGCCGCAATGGCAGGTTCGACCAGCCGACGTGGACGCTCGTGCCGAGCAACAGCACGCTGCCTTGCTGCACGTTGCGCATGGCCAGGAGCGGTTCGCCGTCGTCGAGCCGGGCTAGTACGCGGGGCTGCGGGGCGGCGTCGGCGTCGATGCGGACGTGCTTGTAGACCAGCACGGATTGATACAGCGAGGCCGGTTCGACGAGCTGGCTCAGCGCCGGGTGCTGTTTGTCCAGGAAGGTGATGTTCCAGCTATCGCGGTCGTCGCCCGGTAGCGGCGTGCGGACGTCGACCAGCGGGGCCGGGAGCAAGGTGCCGCCGGCCTGTTCGTTCATTCGGTTGTAGGCCTCTGCCGTGACGTTATCGCCGCAGATCCAGACGAGGTTGCCGCCGCCGATCACGTAATCGCGTAGCCGTCGGGCGGTGGCGGCGTCCGGGGCGGGCAGGTTCACACAGTAGATGACTTGATAGCCCGAGAGGGGTTCGGTTGCCAGATCGGCGGCCACAAGCGGCGTGGTGCGGATGGCCCAGCCGTCGGATTCGTCGGGTGCGAGCGCGCGTTGGAGGTAGAACGTGTCCTCCATATAAGCGATTTCGTGGCGGCCGGGCCCGACGACGGCCACGGGGATCTCGCGGTTGACCTCCATGGTGAAGAACCACCGATCGTCGAGTTTCAGGCCGTCTTCGCCGACGAGTTGCACCTGGCCGCGATGCAGGCCGCCGGTGCGAAAGGTGAACGTGAACTCGTGTTTAATATGGGTCTCGGCCGGGATGTTCAAGGCGGGACTGCTGGAGACTTTCGTTCCGTCGATGAACAGGTCGAGGTGTCGCTGCTGGGCGACGGGCGAGGTGTTGAAGACGTCGACGGTTGCTTTGATTGGCAGACCGGCTACCGGTACGGTGGCTTCCAGGTGGAGGCCTTCGATGGCGATGTTTGGTTTGGGGGTGCGGTTGGTGTCGATGAGGATGATGGGGATTTGGGATTTGGGGGTGGTGCGGGCGCGACCACCGGTCGCGGCTTTGTGCCAGGATGACTTTTGTAGGTCGGTTAGGATGTAGATTTGTTTGTTTTCGGCGTCGGAGTCGGACAAGAGCTTGCGGGCGCGGGTGAGTTTTTCGTCGAGGTCGGCTTGTTCGTAGCTGACGCCGGCGGTCTCGGACGGGGCGACGATCCATTGGTTTAGTAGTTGGCGAACCTTCTCCTGGGTTGGATCGAATTTGCCCTCCTCGGGAAATTCGGGACCGCCGGTAAGGAACAGTGCCACCTGATCGCCGTCTTGCAATTCGTCCAAGATCTGCTCGGCGGCGCCCAGGGCTGTGCGGAAGCGTACGCGGTCCTCGTCGACGGTGCCCATGCTGGCCGAGTTGTCGAGTACAATGGCCACGGCCGAACTCTCGCCGCGGCCGAACAGCGACGGCAGCTCGGTCACCCGCAACTCGGAGAGCCCGACGGCGATGAGCATCAACAGGGCCATCCGCAGCAGCATCAGGAGAATATCCTGAATCTGCTTGCGCCGCCGTGTCTTCTCGACACTGATCCGCAGGAACCGCAACGTGCTGAACGGCAGGTCCTTGGCCTTCTGCCGGCTGGTCAGATGCAGCACGACCGGGATGGCTGCCGCCAGTGCCGCCAACAGGAACAGGGGATAGGCCGGGATCGGGATCATGGCATGTTGCGCTTGGCGACGTATTGCGAGAGCATGAAGTCGTAGGGCACCGTGGTGTCGGTCATCACGTAGTCGATCTGCGTTTCGGCACAGGCGCGGCGATACGTCTCGATGAACGCCTCGACCTGTTCGATGTAGACGTCGCGGACGTAGGCCGGGTCGATCTGGATGCGGTCGTCGGTCTCCAGGTCGTGGAACGAGACGGGAGAGCGGAACGGGAAGTCGATCTCCGCCTTGTCGAAGACCTGGAAGACGATCACCTCGTGCCGGCAATGGCGAAAGTGGTGCAACGCCCGGATGACGTCCTCCGGCTCGTCGTAGAGATCGCTGATCAGCACGATCAGGCACCGCTTCTTGAACCGGTTGGCTAGCTTGTGCAGCGTTTCAGAGACGTCGGTTTCGCCGCCGGGGGTGATCTGTTCGAGCTGCCGCATCATCTCGTTGAAGTGTCGCGGCGAGCTGCGGGCCGGCATGTCGAGTTGAATCTCGTTGTGGAACGTGGTCAGCCCGACCGAGTCCTGCTGCCGGGTCATCAGGTACGAG
>JABMRB010000422.1 GCA_013202865.1 Candidatus Nealsoniibacteriota bacterium
TGGTCGCCTCGACCGAGCTGCGGGCCTGCTCTCAAAACGTAAAGGCGGGGTAAATTCGATTCAACGCGATTTCGCGTACCCTATCTTACCCAGAGCACGGAGGCCCGGGGGATATGGCGGGGAACCAGAATTCAGCCGGATCGGCCACGCCTGCATTCTTGCGAATCCGGCTACCCGAGGTTTTAAGCTGACGGGCCGGTTACTCGTCTCGAAGTGGCACGGGCGTTCGGCGGTCGCCGTCCACCGACACGGCTACGTAGGTGACTTCCGCCTCGGTGAGTTTCTCGCTCTTGCCGTCGCGGTCGGTCTCGACCGCCACGTGCATCGTAATCGACGTCCGGCCGGTTCGGACCAGCGTGGTGAAGAAACTCACTACGTCGCCGATGTAGAACGGCTTGTGAAACTCGACGCTCTTCATCCCCACGGTGACAACCGGCCGATCGGGCCAGCCGGCACGGCGGATTTCATGCATCGCTCCGACCGCACCCGCCTCGTCGATGTGGCTAAGCACCACGCCGCCGAAGATCGTCCCGTAGGGATTCGTGTCGCGCGGCATCATCATGACCTTCAGCGCCAGATATCGGTCGTCGTCCGGTTCGCTCATGAGGTGGCCCGTGTTGCTCGGTGGTTGTCTCTGGATGCACTATACAACACGAGCCCGCGTCCGTCCACAGGGGGTGGGAATCGAGCTTACTTGTACGGCGGCCACTCGCCGAGTTGCCATAACGACTTAGGCGACGTGGTCCATTGCCTGGACGTGTTCACGTACCGCGACGGTACGCACCGGACCGGTGGACGTACAACCTGGTTGGTATTGGTCCGCACGACCGGAGTGGTCGTGCGTACCTGCCGGAACACACGGGCCTCGGCCATTGATGTACCGAACACCGCAACGAGGACGAACGCCGCGGACAACGTGACGATATATCGAAGTTTCATAGGATCGATCCTTTCAGACTCAAGTAGTACCCACCTTCATAATGCCCGCCGCATGCCAAGTAGCCTCGATAGGGGTCTCTAGAGAACGTCGTGTTCGCTGTCGCGGACGACTTCTCGCAGTTTGTTCATCGCCCGAGTCTCGATCTGCCGAGCCCGCTCTTTGCTCACCCCCAGCAAAGAACCGACCTCCTTGAGCGTCAACGGCTCTTGACCGTGCGCGAGGCCGAAACGATGGGAAATCACCTTCTGTTCGCGAGGGTCCAGCCGGCCGAGAATCGTCTCCACTTGATGCTCGCGCTGCAACTGGGCCGCCTCTTGCCAGTCCTCATTGCTCCGCTCGTCCTTCGTGTCCAACAACATCTCGTCGTAGCCGCAACGGAATCGCTGGCGGCGGCGGGCGTCGTCCGAGGCCGACCGGGCATGGTTCTTAATCATTGCCCAGGTGCCGTACGTGCTGAACTTGTTTCCCCGGGCGAAATCGAACTTCTCCACGGCGCGCATCAACGTCACGTTCCCGTCGCTGATCAGGTCGTAGAGGCTCTGCGTCGCGCTCACGTAGCGTTTGGCTACCGATACCACCAGCCGCAAGTTCGCGCGGATAATTGTGTTCTTGACGGCTACCGACTCCTCGTAGAGCCCTTCGATGCGGTTCATTAGCCGGGTGCCGGGTCGGGCCGGGTCAAGATCCGTAAGTAGCTTGGCGGCCTTGTACTTCAAGTAGTTCATCTTGCGGAACAGATGCCCCTCCTGCGCGCGGCTCAACAGGGGTACCTCGTACAGGCTGGCCAGGTAGGACGGCAGACCGGCCGGGCGGCGGGCTTTCCTCGCCGACACATCGCTGCGCGGCGCCGGCGCGAGGATCGCCTTCTCCGCACGCTCGTCCTCGAACTGCTCGTTGGGGATGTAGTCCAGCGGCAATTCCGCAATCCGCCGGGCACGCATCTCGGCGACGATCCGGCGGACGCTCGACTTCGCGCGGCAGTGCCGCTGGGCCAGTTCGTCGATCGAATCACCGCGACGATACTCACGGAAGATCCGCTGTTTGGTCTCTTCTCGCGGTGGACTGAAATGGTCCGGGAAGATCGCCGCTTCCCGGTGCTCGACGTCGAACTGCCGCAGCAGGCAACGGATCGTCTCCGCGCTTCGACCCGTCCGCTCCGCCAGGCGCTTGGTGACTTCGCTAGGGCTACCGCCGGCGCGAGCCAGCCGCCGTGCTTCATCAAGAGTGTGCTGCCGCTCGTCTTCAGCCATTCGGCTGAATTCCGCCCCGCGGAACACCCGCTGCGGATTCTGCCGAACGAACTGGTCCACCGAACTCTGCAGGAACCCGACCCGCGGACGGCCATCGCAGACGAACCGGAAACCGACTAGTCCGTGCCGCCGCCAGCGCGAGATCGTCTTGGTTGAAACGTTCAGCGCCTTGCTCAAGTGCTCGACCGTCAGCACCGGCTCTTCGGCGGGGGGGTTCGAGTGCTTCCGCACGTTCTTCTCAGCCACTGTTATCATGATCGCACTCCTTTATGTTGTATGCCGCAGTCAAATGCTCCGGTCCCTATCGGGCCCGGCTTGCCGGATTAAGATAAGCAAGATACGTGCCAATCGGCAGTTTTACCAGAAGGTCCTGGTATAAGTGGCTTTGCGAGAATCACACCAACCCCCACTAAGCAACGATATTGCGTTGGTCACGCAAGTGCGTTGACTTGTCACGCTTTTGCGTTATAATTCAGTGCCATGGATCTCGCTCACGACTACCAACCAGAATTCGATTCGATCAAGGATCTGCTGCTGGAGATGGCTCAGGAGCACTCCATTGATGACTTGCTGCGGTTGATCGTCCGGCGTCTGGCGGAGCGGCCTCACGTGGCGTTGGCTCGTATTTGGCTGATCTCGCCGACGGACGACTGCGGAACATGCCCTCCTTTCATGGAGAAGATCTGTGCTGACCGGTCGGAGTGCCTGCATCTGGTTGCCAGTGCCGGCAGGCCGCAGTCGCCGGATGCTGATTGGAGTCATCTCGGCGGGGATTTCCAGCGGTTTCCCATCGGCGACGGAATCGTAGGGCGGATTGCCGCGACCGGCGAGCCCGTGCTGAACACCGACCTCGTCGGCGACACCCAGTGGATTACCCGCCCCGAGTGGGCCGAGAGCGAGGACATTTGCGGCTACGGAGGCCAGCCGCTCGTCTATCGCGACGAGGTCCTCGGGGCGATGGTCGTTTTTCTGCGCATCCGACCCCAACCGGAAGGGATGACCTGGATGCGGATCCTTGCCGATCACGCCGCCACGGCGATTGCCAACGCCCGGGCCTTTGAGGAAATCGAACGTCTCAAAAGCCAGCTCGAACTGGAACGCGACTACTTGCGCGAGGAGGTCCGCGAGGCACACGCCTTCGGCGACATCATCGGCCGCAGTGCCGCGCTGCAAAACGTGCTGCAACAGGTCGACCTGGTCGCTCCGACCAATGCCAGCGTATTGATTCTGGGCGAGTCGGGCACCGGCAAGGAGCTGGTCGCTCGGGAAATCCACAAGCGGAGCCCCCGTCGCGAACGCCCGATGATCCGCGTCAACTGTGCCTCGGTTCCCGGGGAGCTCTACGAAAGCGAGTTTTTCGGACACGTCAAAGGGGCGTTCACCGGTGCGGTGAGCGACCGGGCCGGTCGTTTCGAGTTGGCCGACGGCGGCACGCTGTTTCTCGACGAAGTGGGAGAAATCCCCCTGGCACTACAGGGCAAGCTGCTGCGGGTCTTGCAAGAGGGGGAGTTTGAACGCGTCGGCGAGGAGAAAACTCGCCAAGTCGACGTGCGGATCATTGCCGCCACCAACCGGGAACTGAAAGGGGAAGTCGACGCCGGCCGGTTCCGGCAGGACCTCTACTACCGGCTCAACGTTTTTCCGTTGGAGGTAGCGCCGTTACGCCGACGCCCGGAAGACGTACCGCTACTGACATCCCATTTCGTCCAACACGCAGCCGCCCGATTCAACCTTCCGCCACCCCGGCTGACCCGCGGCAACATCCACCACCTGCAGCAGTACTCATGGCCCGGCAACGTGCGGGAGTTGCGCAACGTGATCGAACGTGCGGTAATTACGTCGCGATCCGGTGTGCTTCAAGTCGAAATCTTGGGCGATGGGGGTCTTCCGGGCGACGACGGTGCCGGGCGGATTGTCCCGGCGGTCGCCGACGCCGAGGACAGTGCGGCGCGTGAGGTCGTTCTCGACGCCGAGATGAAGCAGCGCGAGCGGGCGAACTTGCTTCTCGCGTTGAACCACACCGGTTGGCGAATCTACGGCCCCGACGGCGCCGCCGAGCTGCTCGGCGTCAAGCCGACCACGCTGGCGTCGCGCGTTTCTCGACTCGGTCTGAAACGGCCCAAGTAACGGCTGCCGATCGCGTTCCTTGTCGCCGAACAGCAACTCGTCGTCATCGGTTGCCCTCGGGCGAATTGTGGTTCATCGCAGATACGCAAACCTGCCATATCCCCTAGGACCCCGTGCTCTGGGTAAGATAGGGTACGCGAAATCGCGTTGAATCGAATTTACCCCGCCTTTACGTTTTGAGAGCAGGCCCGCAGCTCGGTCGAGGCGACCA
>JABMRB010000423.1 GCA_013202865.1 Candidatus Nealsoniibacteriota bacterium
CCACTCCCCACTATCCACTATCCACTATCCACTATCCACTATCCACCATCCTCTTCCTCCACCACTCCCTCCACCGCTTCTTCCTTCTCCTCGGGGATCTTTCTCATCTGCTGCAACTGTTGTGAGGGGATTACTACGCCGCAACTGATGATGAACTGGAACGCTTGCTCGATCGTAATGTCCAACTCGATCGTCTGGCTCTTGCGGACCGTGACCGTGAAGCCGGTGACCGGCATCGGCGAAGTGGCCATCAGCACCGACACGACCGGTTCGTTGGCGGCGGAGCGGATGTCGAGCATGCTCTCGCCGGTGACCAGCCCCAGCGAGAAGATGCCCTTGCGGGGGTACTCCACGGCAACCACACGCGTGTATTCGACGATCTCCCGTTCGGTAAACAGAAAATCGCTGACCTGTTTGACCGACGAGTAGACGTTTCGGACCAGCGGCAGCCGTTCGACGAACTGTTCAAAGCTGCGCACAAAGAGCCGCCCGATCCCGGCCGCCATGAACTTACCCAGTAGGTACAGCAAGATGATGAAGACGGCAAGAAACAACGGGATGACCGTCAACGGCCCCAGCCAGCGGATCTCGACGTACCGCCGGTAGAACGCATCGCCACGAGGCACGAGCAGTTCGTCGCCCGGGTTCGCCATCACCATGTCGTACACCTCCTTGGGGACGTACGTCACGTAGGTCAGGTGTTCGAGCCGTTGATACTCCGTGCTCTCGAGCCGCGGATTCACGTTGCGGCTGGATAGTTCGTCTGCGGGAAAATCCTCCGGTCTCTTGGTGTCGTTGTTCATCTTGACCAGCGCCCAGCGAACGCCTCCCTTGACCGGTTCGAGCACGTAGACGTCGGTCGTGCTGACGATCCAGGCGAAGATGATGATCGTGAACAGCGGCGGAAACAGCACAGCCATTCCGCGCAGGAGCGCCTTGCGGATGGGATGCAGCGGAGGCTTTACTTGCGCGTCGGTGATCGTCTCGGGCATTTCCATAATGGTAGTCGTTCTCTTGAACTTCAAGGTTTCTATATTCTAGGTTGCCTGCCGGCCTTCTGTTCGCGCGATCACAGCGACCGCTACCATCTCGGCCCCGGCCTTTTTCAGCACCGAGGCGGCTTCGCTACAGGTGGCACCGGTGGTCAAAACGTCGTCGACCAGTAGGATTCGGGAGCCCTTCTCAAGGCGTCCTGGCGACAGCCGAAACGCCCCACGGACGTTCCGGAACCGCATTTGCTGCGATAACTCGTTATGCAGCAAAGTGTTACGACAACGGGACAGGACTCGACTATCAACCCTCACACCGAGGGATTGTCCGATCGCCGTCGCAAGGATCTCCGGACTGTTGGTCCCACGGGTGACTCTACGGCTCCAGTACATCGGTATCGGCACGATCAGGTCCAGCCTCAAGTCGGTAAGCGGCCCACGCCTGCGTAGAGCGAGCAATCGCCCCATGGCGCGCGAAAGTGAGTCGTGCGCCGCATGTTTCATCTGCAACACCACATCACGGAGTCCCTGGTGATAACCCCCCAGAGGGGTGACCCTGTCGAACCAGTAGCGTTTTCCCCGACAAACGTCGCAGCCGAAGTCGGGGTCGGCGTTGGTTCCGTCGGCTGCCCCGCATCGAGGGCACCCTGGCCATGCCTTGGGACCCAGCAGTAGCCGGCAATCGTCGCACAACAATACCCCGTCGTCGATGCCGTCCAGTTCCACTTCGCACCGCTCGCACCGCCCAGGAAACACGAGATTGAACCCCGTGGCGCCCAATCGCCCGGCCGTACAGCGAAATCGCCGAACCAACCGGCCGGTCACCCCATCTCTGCTAACAAGCGAGCCGAACATTGCCACAACGCCTTCGTCGAAAGAACCGGTATTGCCCTCGATCCGTAATGATAACTCCTTTCGGCGTCGTTGCGGAGTGGGGGTGGGCCATACATCTTGACTCCTAAACCCAGTTCACCTATGCTGCCACGTCCCTCGAATTCACTGCTCTCACCCCCCGTGGACCAACGCGTGTGCCGCACCACCACCAACTCCGACGGCCTCAGCCGCCGAGCTCACTGGGCCGGGGGCGAGCCGATCGCCAATCTCCTGATGGCGCATGCGCTGGCTCAGCCCGAGTTGGTCTCGCTGGCTGCCGGATTCGTCGACTACGACACGTTGCCCGTCGAGCCGACCAGACAGGCCTTCGACGCCATCTGGTCCGACCCTCGAGCCGCCCGAGCCGCCCTGCAATATGGTACCACGTTGGGCCACCCCCCTTTACGCGAGGCGATTGTCGATCGCATGGCGCAAGCCGACAATCAGACCGCCCAGGAGATCAACCTCTCGCCCGATCGGGTCGTCGTCACAGCCGGTAGCAACCAGTTCCTGTTCTTGCTGGCCGACACCATCCTGGACCCGGGCGACATGGTGCTCTGCGGCGCACCAAGCTATTTTGTATTCCTGGGTAGCTTGGGAAGCATAGGCGCGTTGGCTGCGGGCGTCGAGATCGACGAGCACGGCCTGATTCCCGAGGCGCTGGAAGACGAGCTAGCTCGAATCGAGGCCGCCGGTGAGTTGGGCCGGGTCAAAGCGATCTACGTGACCACCTATTGCGACAACCCCAGCGGCGTAACCATGCCGGCCGCGCGGCGTGCGGCCCTGGTCGAAATCGCGCAGCGATGGTCGCGCCACAACAAGATCTACGTGATCGAGGACGCCGCCTATCGGGAACTCCGCTACTACGGCGACGACGTTGCAAGCATGCGGTCGTTCGACGCTGCCGGCGACACGGTCATCCATGCCGGCACGTTCTCCAAGTCGTACGCGCCGGGCGTTCGCGTCGGTTGGGGGATTTTGCCGCCGGCACTGTTGACGCCCGTGCTGGCTCGGAAGGGACACGTCGATTTCGGCTCGCCTAACTTCAATCAGGTCTTAATGGCCACCGTGCTGCGAGAGGACCTGTTCGAGCCGCATCTCAGGCAGCTTCGCGACGGCTACCGCCGCAAGCTCGACGCCATGCTCGACGCGACCGACGAATTCCTCGACCCGATCGGCGTCGAGTGGGTACGCCCCGGCGGCGGGTTGTACGTCTGGCTGC
>JABMRB010000424.1 GCA_013202865.1 Candidatus Nealsoniibacteriota bacterium
GTACACAACCCAAGACCATAGTCTGAAAACTGAGAACTGACAACTGACAACTGACAACTGAAAAACGGCCTCCCCCCGGCAACGCGTCAAGCCTGCGCCACAAGTTAAAAGAAGAAACCGACAACCGACCCGAAAGGAAATTCACGATGCGACAGAATCAACAAACCGCAACGGCCCCTTCTCGCGACACCCGGCTGACGTACCTCGGCCAGCGGCTGACTGAGGCGTTCGATGAACTGTGGGACAACTTCGTCGACCCGGCCGACGCCCTGTACGACCTGGACGGCTCGCGCTGGACGCAACTCGGCGGCGACGGTGTCTCGGCCGATGCGACCCTCGGCAACGAACTGCAGCTTGCCGAAGTCCGCAATCAATGCCGTGCCTTGGCCGCGACGAACGAATTCGCGATCAACGGCCACGAGAACCGCATCAGCTACGTCGTCGGCACCGGGCATACGTACCGGGTTGTGGCCAGGCGAGATCGCGACGCCTCGCAGCAGACCGTCCGCCAGGTGCAGGCCGTGCTCGACGAGTTCCTCCACGCGAACAAGTGGCACCAGCGGCAGCAGGAGATCGTCCGCCGCAAGGACCGCGACGGCGAATGCTTCCTGCGGCTGTTCGCTGCCGGTGACGGCACGACGGCCGTACGGTTCGTCGAACCCGACCAGATCGCCACGCCGACCGGCCGCTCGGGCGACAGGGCCGCGTCGCAGGGCGTCCAGACCGACCCGCGCGACGTCGAAACGGTGATCGGATATTGGATCGACGGGCAGTTGGTCGACACGGGCGAAATCCAGCACCGCAAGTTGGGCGTCGACGCCAACGTGAAGCGAGGTCTGCCGCTGTTCTATCCGGTCCGCAAGAACCTCCGCCGGGCAGAGAAGCTGCTGCGGAACATGAGCGTGGTCGCCGAGATCCAATCGGCCATCGCGCTGATCCGCAAGCACGTCGCCGCCACGAGCGCGGGCGTCGACCAGTTCGTGCAAAATCAAGCGGACCTGAGCGTAACCAGTCAGACCACCGGCCGCACAAGCCACTTCCGCCGCTACGGCCCCGGCACGATCCTCGACGCCATGGCCGGCACCGAGTACGAGTTCCCCACCGCGGGGCTCGACGCCGCGAAATTCGTGGTCGTGCTACAAGCCGAGTTGCGAGCGATCGCCGCCCGGCTGGTGATGCCGGAGTTCATGTTGACCTCCGACGCCAGCAACGCGAACTACTCGTCGACGATGGTAGCCGAGGGCCCGGCCGTGAAGATGTTCGAGCGATTGCAGCGCGACATGATCGAAGACGACCGCGAAATTCTTCTACGCGTGCTCGCTTACGCAGTCGACGCCGGTCGATTGCCCCCCGACGCACCGGCCGACGTCGACGTCCAAGCCGTCGCCCCCACGCTGGCCGTCCGCAACCGGCTGCACGACGCCAAGGCCGACGAGATCCTGGTGCGTAACGGCGCCATGAACGCAGCCACGATGGCGATGCGGCACGGGTTGGAGGCGACGGAGCAGGGATAGTCCACCACCAAATCCTTCGTTTCATTGGAGCAAATGGCCGGGCAGCTAGGAATTGCGAGACGAATTGAATGCAGCGTAACTCCTTGATACACAAGCACTTGCAACGCGAACTGTGTGCCGAAACGCCGGATTGTCGTCAGCCTGCCCTCGTGGGGGTTCATTTTCGCGGCTCCCGGGGCGATAATTGAAATAGTATACGGAGACTACATGGTGGTGATCCGTTCGGTCTGGTATAGTATTGGTTCGCGGGATGGCATCTCGCGAGTCTCTCACCGGGCGGACGGTCACGATGAACCCAGGGTTCAAACAAGGCGTCAGGTTTTTCGCTTGGATTGTGGAATGCGCGGCGTTTGTTTTGCTGTTTTGGACTAGCCACGCACTCAGTATTGAGACCGCAGCCCCCGGTGACGAACCGGTTTTCCTGCAGGGTCCCATCGAATGGACCAAGGGACACGCGACGATTGTGATTGTGGTTGCTGGCGTAGCTGTTGTCGTCGCGAGATTATGCCGTTGGGCTGCGACTGAGAAGTCAACCGAAGCGCAGAGCCTTGATCACTTGATTGTTGAAGCTCTCAACGAGTTTCGCAGCAGGTGTTTTCCCGGCATTACGAAAGATGAACCGGTCGACAATAACCGTGTGACCGTGTTTAGGCACTTTCAGTGGAAATGGTGGATTTGGCCCTGGCGGTGCTTGTTGCATCCTTGGGGATGGATACGTTGGCCCGGTTCCGGGTGGCTAGTTATAGCATATCGATCGGGACACGCAACGCAGGCCTCTTCCACCGTATTCCTGGCACCAGACGATGCTCCGCAGGCAGAGGGTGTGGCAGGTCAAGCGTGGCGCTGTGATGGCACGCACCGAGTTCAAAACCTACCCGACTTGAGCAGCGTACAGTATCCTGGATACTTTGGACTTATTTGGCTACAATGGAAGGCGAATTGGCGTTCAGATTCCCCGGAAGTGCAGAAATACACGCAAGCAAAACGCAACGTGGCACTTTACGCAGAAAGGACGGGTATTTCGCCACGATTAGTTTGGCAGCGAATCAGGCGCAAGATGAAGCTACCGCGTTCGCTTTGTGGGGTACCGCTCGAGAACCGAAGTAACCAACGGGCGGGCGTCCTTGTTCTCGATAGCTGCAACGAGATTGAGAGCATCGATCCGGACTCAAAGGCAATTCGGCCGGCGTTCAAGAAGCTTACAAGACTTCTGCGCCAGTACGGGGCACTGGACTAAGGAGGATGGGCCATGGCAGAATGGATTGAATTGGATCCAGAAACGCTCCAACAGCTAGACCGAACTACGCAGGACGGCGTAGAGATCATTGTCGGCTTGTCGCCGTATGACATACCCGATGGCGTGCGCGGGTCTAAAGACGATCAGAGCGGCCGTTTCGTGATCGAGCTACGGTATTTGGATAACGAAGAGGAAAAGATTGCGGAGTGCCCAGGCAAAGAAGTCAGTCTTATTGTCGGAAAACACAGCAAGCGTTTGTATGAGATTCACGTGGATGTGGACAAACTCAAGGCAACAGAGGTCGGGCTCCGGCTCATGCTACCGGAGGTTGACGATGCCATCGAGAAGCTCTCGCACAGACCTCAATATGCGAATAGAATCCGCCATTATGAAGTCGCCAAGGATGTGATTTCGCGGAACAGTGAGAAACTGGTGCTCGCCCCTGGGTGATCCTCTCTCTCAGCCATCAAGAGTTCCTTCTTCTTTCCCTCCAGATCAACGATATTAATATCCGCGATGGCATTGCGCCATAGGTCGGGCCCGACGGAAGTCTAGCGCCGCAAGATCACGGCCTCTCGCCCAGCCAGCGTTGGAACCAGTTCTTCGGCCAGCAGTTGGGTGAAGAGCTTGCGGCCGGCGACGGGGTCGAGGTGGTCGTCGGCAGCGAAATGGGATTGTTGGATGCGGTCTTCGCGGGTGAAATCGATCCACAAAGCACCGCGGGCCGTCACGTATCGTTGCAGCTTGGCGATGTAATGCTTTAGCTGCGGCGGTTCGGCCGACGGATCGAGATCGCGACGGCGCTTGGCGCGGATGAAGATCGGCGTGATGCGGACCTCATCGAGCATCTCGAGGATGTGTGGCAGATAGGACTGCTCGAGCCGGGCGTCCAAGTCGTAGGCCGCCGAATCCTTGACCTCTTCGTGGCCGAGTTGGAAGGCGTTGTACAGCCCGGGCGCCATCTTCTGCGGGGCAAGCACGCGTTTGAGCGCCAATTGCCCCCGATCGCGGGGCACATCGAGCAGATCTTCCACCCGCTTGTGGATCCGCCGGTTGAGCCAATTGCGGGCATGGCGGGGGCCCCGAGCCAGCGGCGAGTTGACGTGATCGACGCCTGCGCCGGCGTAGCTGAGTTGTTCTGCCAGGGGCTCGTCGGACGTCATCAGGCGGCGGATTCGATCCTGATACGTGCCGCCAACACGAAACGTCGGCTCGGTCAGGAACGTGTCGCGAAACATGACGGCCAAATAAGCCGGCTTGTGACGGTTCTTCGTCGCCACGTTCTTGATGTACAGATACCACCACAAGGAAGCGGAGCCGTCGGAGTGGGCAACGACGCTCTTCATGCCCGAGAGTTGCGAGAGCTGCCGGTCGTCGACCGCGGCCCCAGGATCGAGTTACCCACCAGCACGAGTTCCGGCCGCTCGACATCGAGAACGTTCCGCTGCACCACGAGATCGCCGCCGACGCGACCGCTGCGGACCAACAGCAGAGACAAGCCTGTAACGAACACGACCGCAATCGCGGCATGGCCGACGAGATAGGTGCGTAGCCGGCGGGGTTGGTGGAAACTCATGGCGGTTTGGATTGACGGTTAGAATTGAAAGTAGATAAACGCTTCCGGGTTGTGATTGGCCAGGAGCACGATCAGGCTCAGCAGCACCCAACCGACCACTGAAAACCGACCGCCCCTACTCCGTCACCGCCGCCATTTCGCTTTGCAGATGGTTGGCGGCGCGGGCGGTGTCCAGCGACATCTCGAAGGTGACGCTCCAGCGGCCCTGGTCGTCGGGCGTCAGATGCCAGTGGGGGATGACGGCGACCGACTGGTGGACTAGCTCGAAACCGCCCTCCGACTGGCTGACCGTCTCGATCGGGAACGTCCAATAACCGCCCGCCAGCGAACTACCCAGCGTGACGTCGAGGCCCAGGTATTCGTCGATTAAGCTCAGGCGCTGCACGCCGGCCATGTCGAGGTGGGTGCCGAGTTGACCCAGGTGGTTGCCGGCGGCGTCGTGGAAATAGCGATCGTCCAGAC
>JABMRB010000425.1 GCA_013202865.1 Candidatus Nealsoniibacteriota bacterium
GCATCGGCTGCCGATACTGCATGGCCGCCTGTCCTTACGGGGCCAGAAGCTTTAATTTCGGCGACCCGCGTAAGAAAGACAAGGAAGGGAAGGAGAGGATCGAGACGGACGAAAACGGCAAGTTCCTCACCGATTACCCCACGCGAACCAAGGGCGTCGTCGAGAAGTGTACCTTCTGCACGGAGCGGATTCGGGCCGCCGGCAAAGACGAAGAAGTCATCCCGGCCTGTGTGGAGGTCGCCAACGCGGCAGCCAAAGAAGCCGGCGAAGACGAAGACGTCATGACGTTCGGGAAACTGACCGACGCGAAGATCAAGAGTATTCTCGAGACCAAGCGAACCATTTGCCGGAGAGTTGCCCTCGGGACGGGACCCAACGTGTACTACGTGGCGGACGGATTGAAGATCGGATAATTGTAGGGTGCGTGAAACGCACCATAAGACCCGGCACAGGTGCGTGTACGCACCCTACGTGTTAGGAAATAGCGGGAGAATTACGAGGTTGACGTCATGCTGCAGAACGCCTTTCGAGGAAATATTCGGTACTGGATTCTGCTGGGATTCTGGGCGGTGTTGATCGCCGTCGGCCTGGCGTACTACGGCCAACAGCTCACCGACGGCCTGGCGATTACCGGGATGAGCCAGGATGTCTCCTGGGGACTGTACATTTCGCAGTTCACGTTCCTGGTCGGCGTGGCGGCCTCGGCCGTGATGGTCGTGTTGCCCTACTACCTGCACAACTTCAAGGCCTTCGGTAAGATGGTCGTGCTGGGCGAGTCGCTGGCAGTGTCGGCCGTGTTGATGTGTATGTTGTTCATCTTCGTCGACATGGGCCAACCCACCCGGGTGATGAACGTGATCCTGCATCCGACGCCCAATTCGATGATGTTCTGGGACTTCATCGCGTTGACCGGCTACCTCGTGCTGAACCTGGTCATCGGGGCCGTGTCGCTGGAGGCGGAGCGCCGCGGCACCCCGCCGCCGCGGTGGGTCAAACCGTTGATCTACCTGTCGATTCCCTGGGCGGTGAGCATCCACACCGTGACGGCCTTCCTCTACGCCGGGCTCTCGGCGCGGACGTTCTGGATGACGGCCATCCTGGCGCCGCGGTTCCTGGCCTCGGCGTTTGCCTCCGGCCCGTCGCTGTTGATCCTGTTGGCCCTGATCCTGCGGAAATGCACCAAGTTCGACGCCGGCAAAGAGGCCATCGGGAAGCTAGCCACGATCGTCACGTACGCCATGGCGATCAACGTGTTTTTCGTGCTCGTGGAGCTGTTCACCGGGTTCTACAGCGGCATGCCGCACCACATACATCCGCTGGAATACCTGTTCGTGGGACTGCACGACGCAGCCGGCCAGCAGTACACGGCCCTGGTCCCCTGGATGTGGGTCTGCGAGGCGTTGAGCGTGGCCTGCGTGGTGCTGCTGTTGTTCCCCAAGGTCCGGCGGCAGGAGGGGATGCTGGCAATACTCTGCGTGGGGGTGATTGCCGCGATTTGGATCGAGAAGGGCATGGCGATGATTGTGGCCGGGTTCATCCCCTCGCCGCTGGGCAAGATCACCGAATACACACCGACGCTCCCGGAGATCGCAATCACCGTAGGCGTCTACGCGATCGGTTTTCTCGTCCTCACCGTGCTCTACAAGATCGTACTTGGCGTGCGGGAGCGGACGGAGATCAACCAACGGACACCGGAGTCGGGAGGATGAGTGGGGCGTTGACAATCGAGTCGTGATGTGCTAATAATGTGGCCCCGAGAAGCGCAACTTACGAGATAGCCTGCGTAGTGAAACCGGCGACCTGCGAGACTCGGGGTGCGATACTAGAACCATCCGCAAGGAAAAACTAGCGGACAACAAGAAATCGGCGTTATTCCAAGCCGAAAGGAGGAGACATGGCAGACTCAGGCAACGGTACTCCGTTACTGGACGAATTGAAGAAAGGGCCCTGGCCCAGCTTCGTTACCGAGATCGATCTCATGGCGAAGGCCGGCAGCAAGATGTGCCAGGACCTGCTCGGTCAGCTCGAAAAGTCCTACCGGGACAAACAGGGCTACTGGAAGCACGGTGGCATCGTAGGCGTGATGGGCTACGGCGGAGGCGTCATCGGCCGATACTCCTTCCTCGCGAAGGAGTTCCCCAACGTTGCTCACTTCCACACGCTTCGAATCAACCAGCCGATGGGTTGGTTCTACACGTCCGAAGCGATCAGAACGCTCTGCGATATCTGGGAGAAGCGTGGCTCCGGCCTGACCAACATGCACGGGTCGACCGGCGACATCGTCTTCCTGGGGACGACCACCGACGAGCTCGAACCGATCTTCAGCGAACTCACGGAGAACGACTTCGACCTCGGCGGCTCCGGTTCCGACCTGCGGACGCCGAGCTGCTGCGTCGGGCCGGCCCGTTGCGAATGGGCCTGCTACGACACGCTGGCCTTCACCCAAGAGATGACGATGCACTTCCAGGACGAATTGCATCGCCCGGCCTTCCCGTACAAGTTCAAGATCAAGTCGTCCGGTTGCAGTAACGACTGCGTCGCCTCGATTGCCCGGTCCGACCTCTCGGTGATCGGCACCTGGCGGGACCAGATCCGGATCGATCAGGCCGAGGTCAAGGCGGCCGCGGACGGCGGAATGAACATCGAACGGGACGTCTGCGGCAACTGCCCCACAAAATGCATCGAGTGGGACGGCAGCGAGTTGACGATCGACGACTCGAACTGCGTCAAGTGCATGCACTGTATCAACGCGATGCCCAAGGCCCTGCGGCCGGGCACGGACACCGGCGCAACGCTGCTGATCGGTGCCAAGGCCCCGATCGTCGAAGGTGCCCTGCTGGCTGCCGTGCTGGTGCCGTTCATCAAGATGGAGCCACCCTACGACGAAATCAAGGATCTGCTCGAGCGGATCTGGGA